>DMZZ01000149.1:0-8775 GCA_003484805.1 Comamonadaceae bacterium
ACGCGAACGATGGATTCCAGATGGAGCCCCCGTAGACGCGTCGTTCAGGCGACGCGTATCAGGACTTCCAGTCCTTAATCCAAACCCACCAGCTTCAGCTGGTGGTTGTTTAGTCGTCAACTCCGTTCGCGATGCGCCAGCGCCGCCATGAGGGCGCTGCTGGCGGGCAATGGCAGCCTGCGCTCCTTTAAGGCTGTCCAACTTTGTGGATTGGCAGTCTTTGCGCCTTAATTGAGTTGCGACACGAACTTGGTGGTCAGGTAGCCGTCGAAGGTTTCGCGGCCGCCCTCGCTGCCATAGCCGCTTTCCTTGATACCGCCAAACGGTGTCTCGGCCAGCGCCAGCCCGATGTGGTTGATGGACACCATGCCGGCTTCCAGCCCGCGCGAGATCTGGTGCGCGTTCTTCAATGACGTGGTGAAGGCATACGACGCCAGACCAAAGGGCAGGCTGTTGGCGCGCGCAAGGACTTCATCTACGGTTTTGAATCGCACCATGCCGGCGATCGGGCCGAAGGGCTCTTCGGTCATGAAGCGCGAGTCGTCTGGCAGGTCGGCCAGCACCGTGGGGGCGAAGAAGTTGCCGTCGCCTTGCATCCGATGGCCGCCTGTCACGACCTTGGCACCGCGCTGGCTGGCGTCATCCACAAAGCCCTCCATGGCGACAACGCGGCGCGGTTGCGCCAGCGGCCCCATGCGGTTGGTTTCCACCAGCCCGTCGCCGACCGCCAGGGCCTGTGCCCGCTGGGCAAATCGTTCGACAAAACGGTCGTACACGCCCTCTTGCACATAAAAGCGCGTGGGGGAGATGCATACCTGCCCCGCGTTGCGGAACTTGAAGCCGGACAGCACGTCTGCTGCGCGGTCGATGTCCGCATCGTCACACACGATCACGGGCGCGTGGCCGCCCAGCTCCATGGTGCTGCGCTTCATGTTTGCACCGGCCAGCGCTGCCAGCTGCTGCCCCACAGGTGTGGAGCCCGTGAAGGAAATCTTGCGCACGATGGGCGAGCGGATCAGGTAGTCCGAGATCATTCCGGAATCGCCCGACACCACATTCAGCACGCCCGGCGGCAAGCCGGCGTCATGAAACAGCTCGGCAATCGCCTGCACCGAGGCCGGTGTGTCGCTGGAACCTTTGAGGATGACCGTGCACCCTGCGCCAATGGCCGCGACCACCTTGCGAAAGGCCTGGCTGAAGGGAAAGTTCCAGGGCGAGAACGCTACGCACACGCCGATGGGTTCGCGCAGCACGGTCTGCTGCACGTTGGCATCGCGCGGCGGAATAAGGCGGCCGTAGATGCGCCGGCATTCCTCGGCATGCCACTCGGCGTGCTCGGCGCAGATGGCCACTTCGCCCACGCCCTCGGCCAGGGGCTTGCCCTGCTCCAGGGTGAGGTTGCGGCCAATTTGCGGCGCACGTTCGCGGATCAATCCTGCGACGGCTTTCAGCACCTGCGCGCGCTGCATGGCCGAGCTGGTGCGCCACGCCGCGAAGGCGCGCTGTGCCGCAGCCAGTGCCATGTCCAGGTCGGCCTGGGTGGCGTGCGGCAGCTGGCCGATCACCTGATTGTTGGCGGGGCTCAGGACATCCTGCTCGCGGCGGCCTTCGCCGCGCAGCATCTGTCCGTCGATGAAGAGACCGAGTTGGGGATACATGGTGTGCACTTTCAGAAACTCATGGGATCAGCACGGCGCGCCCGATCACCTTGCCGTGGTGCAGGTCGTCGATGGCCTGGTTTACCTGGGCCATGGGGCGGCACGACACCGGAATAGACTTCATGCCGGTGCGCTTGACCAGCTCCACCAGTTCTTGCAGTTCGGACAGGGTGCCAACGTAGCTGCCCTCGATGCACAGCGGGCGCAGCGGGATGGTGGCCAGAGAGATGGTCAGGTCGCCGCCCATCAGGCCGCAGATGACGATGTGGCCGCCGCGCCGGGCGCTTTGCATGGCCAGCGATACGGTGGCGGACGCGCCCACCAGATCCAGAATCTGGCCGACACCGCCTTCGGTCGTCGCGATGATCTGGGCGGCCGCATCGGCAGCCTTGCCGTCGATCACCGCCAGAGCGCCTGCGGCCAGTGCGGCTTCGCGCTTGGCAGGGTCGATGTCCACCACGATGGCGCCTTTGCCGCCCAGGGCCTTGAGCACCTCGATGGCCATCAGGCCCAGGCCGCCGGCGCCGATGATGACGACGGGCTCATGGTGGATGCCGTCGCCCAGCTTCTTGATGGCGCTGTAGGTTGTTACGCCCGCGCAGGCCAGAGGCGCCGCTTCGGCATCGTCCAGACCGTCGATGTTGACCAGGTAGCGCGGGTGGGGAACGATCACGTAATCGGCAAAGCCACCGGGGCGTGCCACGCCAAGGGCGCGGCCCTTCAGGCACAGGTTTTCATCGCCGCGCAGGCAGGTGGGGCATTCGCCGCAGCCGATCCAGGGGTGGATGACGTAGCGGGAGCCGGTCGGGACTTCGCCGGCATCCGGTCCGGCTGCCACCACCTCGCCACAGATTTCGTGGCTGAGGATGAGGGGCGGTTTGATGCCCCGGTCTGCCAGGTTCATGCGCTTGCCGCCGCCCAGGTCGTAAAAACCTTCCCAGATGTGCAGGTCGGTGTGGCAAAGTCCGGCGGCCTTCACACGCACGAGCACTTCGGTTCCCACGGGCTGCAGAGTCTCGCGTTCGACGGGTTCAAGTGGCTTTGAATGGTGCATCACGCAGTAACAGCGCATGGTGTGTGTTTCCTTGAGTATCTGGATTTCAAAAATGGCAGGGGCTACATCGAAGCGGCCATTGCCTGATGACAACTTGCCATAACTGAGCCATCCCATTTCAGGCGGCCGCAGGTGCCCGGCGGCCGCCTGCGCGATCAATATAGCTTCAACAGGCGCAGGTTGACCTGGTTGTTGACCTTGAAGCCTTCGCGCACATGGATGTCGCGGCCATAGGTGGCAATCAACTGCAGGTCGGGCTGCATGAACCACGCGGTGCCCACGTTGAACTTGGTGGTGGACTGGCGGTTGTTCTGGTCCACGCCGCCCACCTTGGTCTCGCCACCGAAGGTGTGGAACAGGGCAGCGCGCAGGTCCAGCGTCGGGTTGAGCTGGTAGCGCAAATGGGTCTGCAGCTGGTACAGCGGCTTTTGCTTCATCTCGGTTCTGCCGCCCGCGCCGTTGTTGAAGTCATCGTTCTTGCCAAAGAGCGTCACGTCACCGGTGTAGTCCCAGTGGATGCCGGGCGCCAGCTGCACGATGCCGCCGGCCTGCAGCGCAAACTTGTAGCGGTTTTCGCCCAGGCCCAAGGACTGGTTGCGGTCGTACGAGCCGGTCGGCAGGTACAGGTAGTGCGTGATGGCAAAGTGGTTCTTGTCGCCGGGTTTGGTGCACCAGATGGCAGACGCAAGAATCAGGTCGCCCACGCGCCCAGGCCCGCGATGTCGTCCTTGGCGCTGAGGCGGCCAAAGGGCAGCAGAAACTGCGGGTCGATGATGAGCCCACCCACTTCCATGAAGCGCACACCGCGCAAGATGCCCACGGTGGAGTCGAGCTGCGGATTGATCGCCTGCCGGTTGCCCTGGCTGTAGAGCTTGTCGCGCGTGGTGTGCTGGCCATAGACCACCAGCGCGGTGGTGCCGACCGGCAGCGGGGTGTAGCCACCGGCGTCGTGTTCGATGGCGACGGCCGTGCCAGCCAGTGTCAGGGCCGCCAGTGCGGTGGCCAGGGGTGCCAGTCGCTTGGAGAAATCCTTCATTCGTTTGTCTCCGGGTGTGGTGTTGTCTTGTGCTTGCAGTCATGCCCGGGACTGGGGCTTGCGGCCCGTGTCCCGCGCGTTGTGGTCAACGCTCAATTGGCCGTGTAGCCGCCATCGACCACCAGTTCAGCGCCATGCACGAACGACGATTCGTCCGAGGCCAGGAACAGCACGGCCTGCGATACCTCGATGGGTTGGGCGGGGCGCTTGAGCAGCGTGGGGCCGAGCAGGGCCGGGCGGATGGCGGGGTCGTCGAGCATGGCCTTGGTCATCTGGGTTTCGATGACGCCGGGGTGTACCGAGTTGACGCGGATGTTGAACGGTGCCAGATCGACCGCGCAAGACTTGGTGAAAAGCCGCACCGCACCCTTGGAGGCTTCATAGGCACTGGCGCCGGGGGCACCGACCAGGCCGTAAATCGACGACACGTTGACGATGGTGCCGCCACCGGCTTTTTTCATCAACGTCACCGATGCGCGGGTGCCAATGAACAGGCCGCGCACGTTCACGTCGAACACACGATCCCATTCGTCGTTGGTGGTGTCCTGCATGGGCTTGAGGATCAGGATGCCGGCGTTGTTCACCAGCACGTCCAGGCGGCCGGCGCGCTCGCTGATGTGCGCCAGCGCGGCGTTCCATTGGGCTTCCTGCGTCACGTCGAGCTGCAAAAAGTCGGCCTTGCCACCGCTTTGGCGAATGCTGTCCACGGTGGCTTGCCCTTCGGCGGCATTCACATCGGCCACGAACACCCAGGCACCTTGCGCTGCCAGCAGTTCGCTGTGCGAGCGGCCCATGCCCATGGCACCGCCGGTCACCAAAATCACTTTGTTTTCAACGCGTTTCATGTTGTCTCCTTGGTTGGTTTTTTAAAAAATGCGCATTTACTGGAATACGAAACCCTCGTAGCCCTTGTTTTGCACGGCCGACAGCTCTTGCCGGTAAGCGCCCAGGCCGGCCATGTAGAAGTACACGGTGTTAGTTTTGCCCGGGATGTTGGCGCCAAAAATCCAGGAGTCGGCCTTGGGGAACAGCGTCATGTGGGCGATGTCGTGGCAGGTTTTGGTCCAACCGGATTCGGCCTCGGTGGTGGCTTCCACGGTTTTCAGATCCTTGGCGTTCACATCCTTGATTAGCGCGGCAATCCACTCGACCTGGCTCTCAATCGACGGCGGCAGGTTGGTGAACGGGCCGTTGGGGCCCAGCACCATGAACATGTTCGGGAAGTTGGCATTGGCCACACCCATGTAGCTGCTGGGGCCCGACTTCCATTGCTCCTGAATGGTGATGCCCTTGCGGCCACGGATGTCGATCTTGGTGTAGTTGCCATCCACCGCGTCAAAGCCGGTGGCAAAAATCAGCATGTCCAGCGCGTGCTCGACGCCGTCGGTGGTCTTCACGCCCTTTGGGGTGATTTCGACAATTGGGTTGGCCTTGACATCGACCAGATCGACATTGGGACGGTTGAAGGTGGCGTAGTAGCCGCTGTCGCACAGGGGGCGCTTGGCGTACAGGTCTTGTGGCATGAGCTTGCGCGCCGTCTCGGGGTCTTTGACGATCTCGGCGATCTTGCTGCGGATGAAGTCTTGCGCCGCCTTGTTGGCGCGCTCATCGGTGGCGATGTCGCAGAAGGTCTCGAACATGAAGCGGAAACCGCCGCCGTTGTCCCAGGCTTTCTGGAACACGACATCGCGCTCTTCTTCCGACACGCTCATGGCCGAGACGGTGCTCTCCTTGAAACCAAACGCCACCACCGAGCCCATGACCTGGTCCCAGATCTCGTCGTAGTTCTTCTTCACTTCAGCCACATACTCGGGGGTGACCGGGCTATTGCCCACGGGCACGCTGTACTGCGGCGAGCGCTGGAACACGGTCAGATGTTCCACCTTGGGCGCAATCGCGGTAATGACCTGGGTGCCGGTGGAGCCGGTGCCAATCACGCCCACGCGCTTGTCGTCGTGTTGCACGCCTTCGGGCCAGTTGCCGGTGTGCAGCCACTCGCCCTGGAAGGTGTCCAGACCCTTGATCTTGGGGACGTTGGTGGCCGACAGCAGGCCGAGTGCCGTCACCAGGAACTTAGCGGTGTAGGCCTCGCCGGTGTCGGTCTTGACTTCCCACAGGTTGGTGGTTTCGTTGAAATGGGCGGCGGTGATGCCGGTGTTCAGCTGGATGTCGGGGCGCAGGTTGTAGCGGTCGGCCACATGCTCCAGGTACGACAGGATTTGCGGCTGCGTCACATAGCGGGTGGTGATGTGCATCTCTTGCAGCAGCTCTTTGTCCCAGGAGTAGCAGTAGACAAAGCTCTCGGTGTCCGACAGCGCGCCGGGGTAGCGGTTCCAGTACCAGGTGCCGCCCACGCCGCCGGCCTTGTCAAAGACGCGCACTTTCAGGCCCTGCTCGTCGCGCAGCTTTTTCAGCATGTACATGCCGCCAAAGCCGGCACCGATGACGATTGCGTCCAGATGTTTGGTGTTATTCATGGTGAGTCTCTCTAAGTTGCGGCCACAGCTACGCATGGCGGCGACGTAGTGGCCTGCGTTGTTGCAATGAGGAAAATTCCCCCAAGGTTCTTCGGCCTCGGGGGCTTGGCTAACTGGTGCTCAGGCGCGCTTGAACCACTGGGCAATGCGGCGCAGTTCGTCGTCGGCCTCGGGGGCGCGACCCGCCAGGAACGGGAAGACGTGCTGCATGCCGTCCACCACCGACAGCGTGACGTTCACGTCGGCCGCCTTGGCGATGCGCTGCAGGTCTTGCGCGTTGTCCAGCAGGGTCTCGGCACTGCCGGCGTTGATGTACAGGCGCGGAAAGCCCGTGTAATCGGCCTTCAGCGGATTGGCCAGCGGGTCGGTGCGCGAGCCCTTCTCGCCCAGGAACATGCCTGACATGCCCTCCAGCACAGCCTTGCTGACCAGGGCGTCCGTGGCCGCGTTGGTCTGCAGCGTCTTGCCGACATGCTCCATGTCGAGCCAGGGCGAAAAGGCGATGACAGCACCTGGCAGCGCCACGCCGTCCTGGCGCAGCTTCAGCACGGTGGAGATGGCCAGGTTGCCGCCAGCCGAGTCGCCGCTGGTGACGATGTCAGCCGCCTTGAAGCCACGCGCCAGCAGTTCTCTGTAGACAGCCGTCGAATCCTCGATCTGGGCCGGGTATGGATGCTCGGGTGCACGGCGGTAGTCGATCACCACCGCAGTCACGCCCAAGTGCTTGGCCAGGTGACCGGCCAGCTTGCGATGGCTGGCGGCCGAGCCCACGGCAAAGCCACCGCCGTGGGTGTACAGAATGACCTTCTTGGCGTCAGCGCCCTGGGGCCGGGCCCAGATGGCTTGCACGCCGACGAGCACGTCTGACTTGTAGGTCACGTCTTCGGGCTCAAGTGTCGGTTGATGCCACTCATCGAACAAGCTGCGCAGGTCGGCGATGGTCATCGCGGGATTGGCGGCCATGCGGTCCGACCAGGACTGGTACAGCGCGCGCAGAAAATCGGATTGGGGTGAAGTACCCATGCATGTCTCCTTCGGTTGTGGTGAGCAGCGGCTGATTATTCGGAGGCAGTGCCCTCCCGTATTGAAGGTCCTGCGCACGCGCGTTGTAGAAAATGCGCAGTGACGGAAGGTTCTACGGGTAAACCCCCGGAATTCACGGAGCCAATGGCATTCCATTGCCACAGCAGGGGAGTGACCGCAGCAATGTGCGGGAGCGGTCGGCCTGGGTCACCCTCCTCGCCGCGTCGCGCATCTGACATGCCTGACCGGGTGCCCCACCCATAATTTGGGCATGACGACCCTGCGCTCCACCCTCGATTTCCTGCTCTACAACTGGCTCCAGGCCGAATCGCTCAGCGCGCGCGAGCGCTTTGCCGACCATTCGCGCGAGACGTTTGATGCCGTGCTCGACACCTGCGAGCGCATCGCGCGCGAGAAGTACGCGCCGTTCAACCGCACGGTGGATACGCAGGAGCCGCATTTCGACGGCGAGCGCGTCACGCTGCCGCAGGCCACCAAGGATGCGTATGACGCCTACGCGGCCTCGGGCATGCTCAGCGCCGCGCAGGATTACGACATTGGTGGCATGCAGTTGCCCTACACGGTGGATGCGGCGGCCAATGCTTTTTTTGCCGTGGCGTCGATCAGCATCAGCTCCAGCCTGCTGAGCGTGGGCAATGCCAACCTGCTGATGGTGCATGGCACCGATCTGCAGAAGAAGGTGTTTGCGCTCAACGAGTTTTCAGGGCGCTTCTCGGGCACCATGTGCCTGAGCGAGCCGCAGGCGGGCTCCAGCTTGAGCGACGTGGCCACGCGCGCTGTGCCGGATGGTGAAGCGTTTGAAAGTGACCCGCTGGGCCCGCGCTACCGGCTTACGGGCAACAAGATGTGGATTTCGTCGGGTGAGCACGATCTGTCGGAAAACATCGTGCACCTCGTGCTGGCCAAGATTCCGGGGCCGGACGGCAAGCTGGTGCCGGGCACGCGCGGTATTTCGCTGTTCATCGTGCCCAAGAAGCTCGTCGATACCGAAGGCGAGCTGACCGGCGTGCGCAACGACGTGGCGTTGGCGGGCCTGAACCACAAGCTGGGCTGGCGCGGCACCACCAACACGCTGCTCAACTTTGGCGAGGGCAAATACCCGGTGCAGGGCAGGGCGGGGGCCGTGGGGTACCTCGTGGGCCAGCCGGGCAAGGGTCTGGCGTGCATGTTCCACATGATGAACGAGGCGCGCATCGGCATCGGCATGGCCGCCACCATGCTGGGCCTGGCGGGCTACTACGCCAGTCTGGACTACGCCAAAAACCGCCCGCAGGGCCGCCTGGTGGGAGCGAGTGGCAAGGATGCCGCGCAGCCCCAGGCGCGCATCATCGAGCACGCCGACGTCAAGCGTATGCTGCTGGCGCAAAAGAGCTATGGCGAGGGCGCGTTGGCGCTCAATCTGTTCTGCGCCCGCCTGGTGGGCGAGCAGCACACCGGCGCGCCCGAGGCTGCCGACGAGGCGCGTCTGCTGCTGGAAGTGCTCACGCCCATCGCCAAGAGCTGGCC
>DMZZ01000107.1:0-13055 GCA_003484805.1 Comamonadaceae bacterium
TCGATCGTGGACAAGACCATCCAGCGCATGGGCGGCATCTTTGCACTGGCCAATTCCACCTCGGGCGGCCTGGTGGCCCATGTGCAACTGCAGCGCGCCAGCGACCAGCCCGCAGGCACCGACCCCCACCAGCGCCTGCAGCGCCCGCAGGTCAAGCGCAACCTGCCGCAAAGGAAGGCGTGATACCCCCCTCTCCCCCGACCCCTCCCCCGCAAGGGGGGAGGGGAGGTGCTACCCCCTCTCCCCTGGCGGGAGAGGGGCAGGGGGAGAGGGGGGACGCCACCCGCGCTGCGGTGCGGCCCTTGCGCGGTGGTCGCTGGCCTGGATCGCGCCCTTTGCAAAATGCTGTGGGCGATGTGCAGCCGGGCGGGCAGGCCGGAATCAGACCTTCATCAGCAGGGCCACGGCCCGCGCCTCGATGGCCAGGCACTGTCCCACCGGGCCCATGCGCTCTGCCGTCTTGGCCTTGACGTTCACCTGGTCCAGGCCCAGGCCGAGCGCGCCGGCAATGCGCTCGCGCATGGCTGGAATGTGCGCCGCCAGACGCGGTGCCTGCGCCACCACGGTGCTGTCGATGTTACCGACCTCGTAACCCTGCGCGCGCACGCGGCGTACCGCCTCCTGCAACAGCACCACCGAATCGGCGCCCCGAAACTGCGCATCGGTGTCGGGGAAATGCGTGCCGATGTCGCCCAGCGCGGCGGCACCCAGCAGGGCGTCGGTGATGGCGTGCAGCAGCACGTCGGCATCGGAATGCCCCAGCAATCCCGCCGTGTGCGGAATGTCCACCCCGCCAATGACGAGCCGACGCCCTGGCACCAGCGCGTGCACATCCCAACCTTCCCCGATCCTGAAATTCATGTCCTGGTCCCTGCCGTATCAGAAAATTTTGCCCGACGCCGCGCCCGCCACCCCACGCGCGCTGCCAAAGCGCTCCAGCGTGGCGCCATGGCCGCGCTGCGCCAGCACGGCCTGCGCCAGCGCGAAATCTTCGGGGTAGGTCACCTTGAAGTTCAACGCGCTGCCAGGCACCAGGCGCGGGTGCAGGCCCATGGCCTCCATGGCGCTGGCCTCGTCCGTCACGATCGGCCCCACATGCTCCAGCGCCTTGCGCAGCGGGCCGATGCGGAACATCTGCGGTGTCTGCGCCAGCCATTTGTCGGCACGGTCCACCGTGGATGCCACGCGGATCCCCCCCGGTCCGGCCGTCGCTGTCTTGAGAGTGTCGGCCAGCTTGTGCGCCAGCAGGCCGCCCACGCCATCGTGCGCGCAGGCATCGATGAGCGCATCGATCTGCTCGGGCGTCACGAGGCAGCGTGCCGCATCGTGCACGAGCACCCAGTCCAGTTCGCGCGCACCTCGCTCGATCAACGCGCGCAGGCCGCCGAGTACCGTGTCTGCGCGCGTAGGCCCGCCGCAATCGACCGTGAAAAAGGAGGGATTGGCGTAGGCGTCAAGAAAATGATCCCCCGGCGCCACGGCCACCAGCGTGCCACGCAGCCGGTTCACGCCGGCAAAAGCGGCCAGGGTGTGCAGCACCATCGGCTGGCCTGCCACCAGGTGATATTGCTTGGGCAAACCCGGGGCCGAGGCATGGGCGTCCGCCGCTACCGCGCGCGAACCCGTGCCCGCACAGGGCAGCAGAGCCCAGTAGTCTCCCGGCGCAGACGGAGACACGCTGATGGACGTGGCCAAGGGAGGGATCAGAGGTTCGGTCATGGGGGCATTCTAAAATCCACCTCCCGCTGCGTCCGGCTGGCGCATCATTGGCTTGCCGCGTGCAGATGTGCGGCCCTCCTTTCCTGCGCATGGACCTTCCCAAACTCTCCCCCGGCAAACGTTTCACCCTGCCCCGCCCCGCCGGCAGCGCCGACGCGCTGCTGCTGGCGCGCCTGGGTGAACGCGAGAAAGCCGCCCACCGCACCACGGCCATCGTCACCGCCGACGCAACCGACGCCCAGCGTCTCATTGACGAGATGGCGTTCTTCGCGCCCGAGCTACGCTGCGCGCTGTTTCCCGACTGGGAAACCCTGCCCTACGACCAGTTCTCGCCGCATCAGGACCTGATCAGCGAGCGGCTCGCCGCGCTGTGGCGCATCAGCCAGAAAGACCGCGATACCGGCGCCGACGTGGTCATCGTGCCGGCCACCACGGCGCTGTACCGGCTCGCGCCGCCGTCCTTCCTGGCAGGCTACACCTTCCATTTCAAGGTCAAGCAAAAGCTCGACGAGGCCCGACTCAAGGCCCAGCTCACGCTGGCCGGCTACAGCCATGTGACCCAGGTGGTAAGCCCGGGCGAATACGCGGTGCGCGGCGGCCTGATCGACCTGTTCCCCATGGGTTCGCTGCAGCCCTTCCGCGTGGACCTGTTCGACGACGAGATCGACTCCATCCGCACCTTCGACCCCGACAGCCAGCGTAGCCTTTACCCCGTGCCCGAGGTACGCCTGCTGCCCGGGCGCGAATTCCCGATGGACGAGGCGGCGCGCGCGCGCTTTCGCGCGCGCTGGCGTGAAATGCTCGAAGGCGATCCGACCAAGAGCCGCATCTACAAGGACATGGGCGCCGGCGTGGCCACTGCCGGCATCGAGTACTACCTGCCGCTGTTCTTCGACGAAACCGCCACGGTGTTCGACTACCTGGGCGAAGCCGCCACTGTGGTGCTGCATGGCGACCTGGAGCCCGCCTTCCAGCGCTTCTGGCAGGACACGCGCGAGCGCTTCCGCCTGCTGCAGGGCGACCCCGAACGCCCGGTGCTTCCGCCCGAGGCCCTGTTCCTGAGCGCCGACCAGTTCTACACCCAGTGCAAGGCCCATGCACAGCTGGCCCTGCGTCCGGGTGTCGAAGACGTGGTCGACAGCGCGCATTTTCAGCCGCACACCGACCTGTCGGTGGTGCGCGGCGCCGAAGACCCACTGGCCCGCCTGCACGCGCATATCCAGAGCACGCAGCACCGCGTGCTGCTGCTGGCCGAGAGCGACGGCCGGCGCGAAAGCCTGCTCGACTTCCTGCGTGCCTCGCAACTGAACCCGCCAGCTTTCGATTCGCTGGCCGAATTCCAGAGCCATGCCGAAGAGAAGGTGGGCATCGCCACGGCCGCGCTCACCACGGGCTTCCGCTGGATGGCGGAAGGGCTCGATTTCGTCACCGAGACAGAGCTGTTCGCCGCCGGACCCACCACGCGCCGGCGCAAGAAGCAGGAGCAGGTGAGCGACGTTGAGGCGCTCATCAAGGACCTCTCGGAACTCAACGTAGGCGACCCCGTGGTGCACAGCCAGCATGGCATCGGCCGCTACCGAGGCCTGGTCAACATGGACGTGGGCAACCAGAACCCCGACGGCTCGCCCGCGCTGCAGGAGTTTCTGCACCTGGAATACGCGGGCGAGGCGGTGCTTTACGTGCCCGTGAGCCAACTGCAGCTCATCAGCCGCTACACGGGTGTTTCCGCCGACGAGGCGCCGCTGCACAAGCTGGGCAGCGGCCAGTGGGAGAAAGCCAAGCGCAAGGCCGCCGAGCAGGTGCGCGACTCGGCCGCCGAGCTGCTCAACATCTACGCCCGCCGCGCCGCACGCGAGGGCCATGCGTTCCGCTATTCACCGCAGGACTANNAGCAGTTCGTGGCCGACTTCGGTTTCGAGGAAACCGCCGACCAGAACGCCGCCATCCACGCCGTCATCCAGGACATGATTTCGCCCCGCCCCATGGACCGCCTGGTCTGCGGCGACGTGGGCTTTGGCAAGACCGAGGTCGCCCTGCGCGCGGCCTTCGTGGCCGTCACCGGCGGCAAGCAGGTTGCGTTTCTGGCGCCCACCACGCTGCTGGCCGAGCAGCACTACCAGACGCTCGTGGACCGCTTCAGCAAGTGGCCCGTGAAGGTGGCCGAGGTCTCGCGCTTTCGCTCGGGCAAGGAGATCACGGCGGCCATCAAGGGCATTGGCGACGGCACGGTGGACATCGTGGTGGGCACGCACAAACTATTGAGCGAATCCACCAAGTTCCACAACCTGGGCCTGCTCATCATCGACGAGGAACACCGCTTCGGCGTGCGCCACAAGGAGCAGATGAAGGCCCTGCGTGCCGAGGTGGACGTGCTCACGCTCACGGCCACGCCCATCCCGCGCACGCTGGGCATGGCGCTCGAAGGCCTGCGCGACCTGAGCGTCATCGCCACCGCGCCGCAGCGGCGCCTGGCGATCAAGACCTTTGTGCGCAACGAGGGTACGGGCGTGATCCGCGAAGCCGTGCTGCGCGAATTGAAACGCGGCGGGCAGGTGTACTTCCTGCACAACGAGGTGGAGACCATCGAGAACCGCCGCCAGAAGCTCGAAGAGATATTGCCCGAGGCGCGCATCGCCGTGGCCCACGGCCAGATGCCCGAGCGNNTTCAACCTGCTGCTGTGCTCGACCATCATCGAGACCGGCATCGACGTACCCACGGCCAACACCATCATCATGAGCCGCGCCGACAAGTTCGGCCTGGCGCAGTTGCACCAGCTGCGTGGCCGCGTGGGCCGCAGCCACCNNGCCTACGCTTACCTCATGGTGCCCGACACCGAGGGGCTGACGAAGCAGGCCCAGCAGCGGCTCGATGCCATCCAGCAGATGGAAGAGCTGGGCAGCGGCTTCTACCTTGCCATGCACGACCTGGAGATCCGCGGCGCCGGTGAGGTGCTGGGCGAGAACCAGAGCGGCAACATGCTGGAGGTGGGCTTCCAGCTCTACAACGAGATGCTGGCCGAGGCCGTGCGCTGCCTCAAGGCAGGCAAGGANNCTGTCTGTCACCACCGACATCAACCTGCACGCCCCGGCCCTGCTGCCCGACGACTACTGCGGCGACGTGCACCTGCGCCTTTCGTTCTACAAAAAGCTCGCCACGGCCCGCACCAGCGACCAGATCGACGGCCTGCTCGAAGAGATCGTGGACCGTTTCGGCAAACTCCCTGCCCAGGCGCAGACACTCATCGACGTGCACCGCCTGCGGTGCCTGAGCCAACCCTACGGTGTGGTCAAGGTCGATGCGGCGCCCGGCGTGATCCACATCACCTTCAAACCCCAGCCGCCGGTGGAGCCGATGCGCATCATCGAACTGATCCAGAAGAACAAGCACATCAAGCTGGCCGGCAACGAAAAGCTGCGCATCGAACGCGAACTGCCCGACCCCAAGGCCCGCGCCCAGATGGTGCGCGACGTGCTGCGCAGCCTGGGGCAGCCGATGGCCGCCGCATGAAAAGAAATTCAAGAAAAACCGGCTTCAAACGCTTATCCAGAAAGCGCAAGCAGCTATTCAAAAAATAGCATTCAAGCATGTGGATCGAAGCCGCACTCCTCCTCGTGGCCCTGGGTGCTGCCCTGGCAGCGCAGCCCTGGCGCATGCTGGCCAGCCGCAAGCCGCTGGCGCACGAGCGCCACGGCGCCCCATCCGCGCTGTGGACGCCGCTGCTGGCCGCCCTGGTGCTGCTGCCCTGGCTGTGGGCGCTGCCCTCGCTGCACGCCATGCCGCTGCAACTGCAGTGGTCCGGCGCCTGCCTGGTGGTGCTGATGCTGGGCTGGCCGCTGACCATGCTGGTGCTGCTGGCCGTGGGCGCGCTGACGGGCCTGATCGCGGGCATGGGCTGGGAGCAAGCCCTGGCGCTCACCGTATGGCTTGGCCTGGTGCCTGCCACCCTGGCGCTGCTGCTCGGGGTACTGCTGCGCCGGTTCACGGGTGAGCGCATGTTTGTGTACATCCTGGGCCGCGCCTTCATGGGCACGGCACTGTGCGTTTTTGCGGCCTCGGTGCTGGCGCAAGCGTTGGGACAAAGCCTCCCGGGCGTGGGCCCCGGCCTGTCGCTGGTGGCGCACTGGCTCATGGCCTGGGGCGACGCGATCGTCACCGGCATGCTCGCTGCGGTGTTTGTGGCCTTCAAGCCGGAGTGGCTGGCCACCTGGTCGGATCGGATGTATTTGAAGACACCGTCCTGAGCCGCCGCGCGCCGCGGCAGCCCCTGCGCGGGAGTCCCGGTGGCGGACTACGCGTGTGCCATGCGGCAAGGACGACGGGGGCAGCGGGTTCCTTAGCGCTCAGCGCCGGGCCATCATGGCCTGCAGGATGTCGTCCATGTCCAGCATGTCCGCAGAGCGGCGGTTCGCCTTGTTCTCGCGCAGTTGCTCCTTGAGCCAGGCTTTGAGCTCCTTGTCGTCCTGCACACGCTGCAGATCGGCGCGCATGTGGGCAACGCCTTCTTCCATGCTCTCGCGTTCGTCCTGTAGCAGCGCCAGCAGGCTGGCTTCGTCGAAGCGCTGCCAGGCCGGGTAGCCCACCTGGTATTCCATGGTCCTGCGCAACTGCGCGTTGTCCTGTTCCAGCGCGCGCACCTGCTCTGCCAGCAGGCTGCACATGGCCTTGAGCCGGTCTTCCGACAGGCTGGCGGCCCGGGTCGGGTCCACCATTTCTTCCTGCAACTGGATGCGCAGCAGGGTGCTCAGGTCGTTGCGCTGGTAGGCGGCATTCACCTCGCTCATCACGGCAGTCTTGCGCGCGCGCAGTTGCGCGTCGCCCTCGCGGTCGGGGTGCAGGGCACTCGCCAGTTGCCGGTACACGGTGCGCAGGGCGGCCTGGGCATCCTGCTCCTTTTGCGCAGCGGCCTGCTCGCGTGCGCTGGGGCCTTTGGTGGCTTTGCGCTCTGCGCGCTTGGCCTCGCGCTTGGCCTGGGCGGCGGCCTGCTTGCGCTGCTCGTGCTCCATGGCGGCGTGCAGCATGTCTTCGGGCGAGTCGAAATCCCGCCCCTGCGCAAAATCGTTGCCAACGAAGGACTCCAGGAGGGAGCGCATCATGTCCTTGTCGTCTTGCGCGCTCTCGTCGTCCTCCTTCTGCGGGGCATAGCGCTGGACGATGGCGTCGATCTGCGCATCGTCCTGCTGCGCCTGCACCTGTTCGCACAGCATCAGCAGCATGCGAACGGCCTGCTGGCGCTGGTTGGCCGTCAGCCCCTTGGGTTTGGCCGGGTCCTGCAGGCGCAGGTCCAGGTAAACCACCATGCGCTTGCACAGTTCCGCGCTCTCGGCGCCCAGCCGATGCACCGCCTGCGCATGCGCCGAAACATGGGTGTCCATGGCATGGCACAGCGTCTGCAGGAGCTGCTGCTCGGCATCGATGCGCGCCATCAGCGTGTTGAAGCGCTTCTGGGCCACGCTGGGCCTGTTCATGCTGGCCACCACTTTGCCTGCCACGATTTCCAGTCGGTCAGGCTGCGGAGCAAACGCGGGCCCCTGGTCGGCGAAAAGGTCGTCCATTGAAGTCATGGCCGTACTGTAATGCCCCCTGGCTCGGAATGCCGCAGCCCGGCCAGGGCCGATACACTCTCTGCCCATATCCGCCGTGTCTTGCAAACCGCCCATTGGCTTCTGCCAGCGAAGCATGGCCAATCAAAATCAACCATGGAGCTCGTCAATAGATCGTATAAAGCTCCTATTTTCATAGCATTTTCATGACCCACGCCACCGAATTCGCGCCCGGCCTCATCGTCCAGGGCATCGCCCCGCCCCTGAAGCTTTCCGACTTCAAGCTCATCGCCTTCGACATGGATTCCACGCTCATCAACATCGAGTGTGTGGACGAGATCGCCGAAGCCGCCGGCCGCAAGGCCGAGGTGGCCGCCATCACCGAGGCGGCCATGCAGGGCATCATCACCGACTACAAGGAAAGCCTGCGCCAGCGTGTGGCCCTGCTGCGCGGCGTGCCCGTGGCGCACATGGACCAGGTGCTGCGCGAGCGCATGCAATACACCCCCGGCGCGCCGGCCCTGGTAGCGGCGTGCCGGAGCGCTGGGCTCGCCACGCTGCTGGTGTCCGGCGGGTTCACCTACTTTGCCCGCCCCGTGCAGGCCGCACTGGGCATCCAGTTCTCGCGCTCGAACCTGCTGGAGGTAGAAGACGGCCACCTCACCGGCCGCATGGTGGATCAGGACTGGGGCGACATCTGCGACGGCGCCGAAAAGCGCCGTACCTTGCTGGAGCTGGCGGCCCTCATGGGCATCCAGCCCTCGCAGACCATTGCCGTTGGCGATGGCGCCAACGATCTGCCCATGATGGAAGCTGCGGGCCTGTCGGTAGCCTACCGCGCCAAGCCCTCGGTGCGCGCCCAGGCCCAGGTGGCCATCAATAACGGCGGGCTCGACCGCCTGCTGGAAGTGGTGCAACCCTGACAGGCCGGGCGGCCATGTCCTTCGTCCAGTCACTGTGGCGGCGCCTGATCGCACGGCTGCGATTTCACTGGCGGTCCCATGTCGGCACCCTGCTGCTGGTGCTGGCCGTGCTGGCGGGCGCCCACCTCTGGCAAACCCGCCATATGCCGTCCGGGCCTGTTCCAGACCTGCCCCTGCTGCTGAGCACCGGCGAATCGACCACGCTCAACGCCTGGCGGGCCCGCCACCCCGGCCAGCCCGTGGCCCTGCATGTCTGGGCCGAGTGGTGCCCCATCTGCCGCGCCGAGGAGCACAACATCACCCGGCTGCAGACCGACTGGCCTGTGCTCACGGTGGCCATGCAATCCGGTGGCGCGGCCCAGGTTCAGCGCGTGCTGGACCAGCGCAGTCTGCCCTGGGCTACCGTGGTCGATGACAGCGGCGCACTTGCACGCCGCCTGGGCGTGCAGTCCGTACCGGCCCTGCTGGTGCTGGACGCGCAGGGCCACCTGCGGGCGACCTCTGTGGGCTACACCAGCGAGATCGGCATGCGCCTCCGGTTGTGGTGGGCTCAGGCCCTGGGCAGAGCCCCCGCCTGAAAGGACTACCCCAGGGCGCGGGGCAAGCCCGGCACCAGCGGCACGTAGCCATCACCCGACAGGGACTGGCTGGCCGATGGGGGAGGCGCCATCAGGTCTTCGAGGGTGAGGTTGTCCAGTACCGCGAAAAAGCTCTTGATGGCCTGCCCCAGCACGCTCTGCAGGCGGCAATGGCTGCTCAGCCGGCACTGGTTGTTGTCCGGATCAAAGCACTCGACGACGGTGAAGTCGGTTTCAGTCGCGCGCACGACCGCACCCACGTTGATCATGCGCGCCGGCTTCATCAGGCGCATGCCGCCGCCCCGCCCACGCGTGGTTTCCAGTAACCCCATGGCAGAGAGTTCCTGGACGATTTTGGTCAGATGGCTGCGGGAAATGCCATAGCTGTCAGCCACCTCACTGATCGTGACGGGTTGCTCGCGCCCTTCACAGGCTGCGCAGTACATCAGTACCCGCAGAGTGAAGTCAGTCCACTGGGTGAGCCTCATAGAGCTTGTCGTAGATCAAGGAAAATAGGCATACGATGTGCATTTTATTATATAAAATGTATAAATATTATGCACCTTTTGTAGGGTTTCCCCCATGAACGCTCCAGTATTGCCCCCTGAAGTCGCGGCAACGGCCCTCAGCCCCAGCCAAACCATCGGACAGATCGCCGTAGAAATTCCCGGTGCCACCGCTGTGTTTCGCCGCCTGAATCTTGATTTTTGCTGCGGTGGGCATCTCAGCCTTTCCAGCGCCGTCGCCGGGAAGGGCCTGAATCTGGACGCCGTGATGGCCGAGCTGTCGCAGTTGCAGCGCACCGACACTGCGCCCGAAGCCTCCGACCCCGTGGCACTGATCGACCACATTCTCTCGCGCTATCACGAAGTGCACCGCGCGCAACTGCCCGAACTCATCCGGATGGCCCATCGCGTGGAAAGTGTGCACCGCGCCAACCCCGACGTTCCCGCCGGTCTGGGCGAACTGCTGGAATTCATGCAGGCCGACCTGATCTCACACATGCAGAAGGAAGAAGGCATCCTGTTCCCCATGCTCAAGGCCGGTGGCAACCCCTTTGTGACCCAGCCCATCAATGTGATGCGCGCAGAGCATGTGAGCCACACCAACGTCATCGCCAAGCTCAACGCCCTGACGAACAACGCCACGCCGCCCGTGGGTGCCTGCAACACCTGGCGTGCGCTCTACACCGGCATTGGTCAGCTCATCGATGATCTGATGAACCACATTCACCTCGAAAACAACGTGCTGTTCCCCTACTACGAAGCCAAGGTGCGCCAGAATGCAGGCGGCTGTGGCGGCTCGGGGGGTTGCCAGTGCAGTTGAGTTCCGCTTCAGCGACGCACTGAAGACGCTTTCCCGAGTGCCCGACAGCGCAAGCCGTCGGGCTTTTTTCGGCCCGCGCAAGATCATCCTGACAGACACGAGGACACCCCAGTGCACTGCCCTGTCTGCGAAGCAGACGCAACACGCCCTTTCCAGCGCATCGACACACGCAACTACTGGCGCTGCGAAGCGTGCGACGCCACGTTTCTCGACCCGGCGCAGCGACCCGACCATGCCACCGAGCGGGCCGAATACGACCTGCACCAGAATGACCTGCACGACAGCGGCTACCGGGCGTTCCTGGCCCGCCTGGCGACACCCCTGCTGGAGCGCCTGCCACCCGGTGCGCACGGGTTGGACTATGGCTGTGGCCCCGGCCCCGCCCTGGCAAGCATGCTGCGCGAGGCCGGGCATGCAGTGGCGCTATATGACCCGCTGTTCTTCAACAACCCCGAGGTGCTGGGTGGGTCGTATGACTTCATCACCTGCACCGAAGTCGCGGAGCATTTCCATCGCCCCGCCGAAGAGTTTGCCCGGCTCGACCAGCTGCTGCGCCCGGGCGGCTGGCTGGGCATCATGACGGGCTTCCAGACCCGGGACGAGGCCTTTTCCCAGTGGCATTACCGGCGCGACCCGACGCATGTGGTGTTCTACCGCGCCAATACCTTCGAGGTCATTGCGCGGCGCCACGCATGGCAGTGCGAGATCCCCCGCGCCAACGTCGTGCTGATGCGCAAGCCGGGCTGAGCTTCAGTTTTTCGGACGCAAAGGGTCGAGCAGGGCGGACAGGCCGTTGTGGTCGATCTCGTGCATCAGCGCCAGCAGGCGCCCCAGTTCGCCACGCGGAAAGCCCTCGCGCGCAAACCAGTTGAGGTAGTTGCCGGGCAGGTCGGCCAGCAAACGGCCCTCGTATTTTCCAAAGGGCATGCGGGTTTCGACCAGCTTGCGCAGGTGCTCGGGGTTCATCGGCACGGCCTCTTCAGCCACCCGTGCGCTTGGCGGTGTGGCCCTGCTTGCGCAGCCATTCGAGCACCTTGTCGGCATGGTCACCCTGCACCTCGATCACACCGTCCTTGACGGTGCCACCACTGCCGCAGGCGGCCTTGAGCTGCTTGCCCAGCTGCACCAGCGCCGCATCGTCCAGCGCCAGGCCACGCACCAGGGTGACGGTCTTGCCGCCGCGCCCCTTGCTTTCGCGGGCCACGCGCGCGATACCGTCACCGGCCGCCCGCACCGGGGCCTGGCGGCAGGCGCACTGCGCCACGGGTTGACGGCAGGCCGGGCACATGCGGCCCGCCTCGGTGGAATACACCAGCCCTCCGAGATCGGACAGCGACTTCATGGCGTACCCCCGCTGCGCAGCAGGGGAAAGTTGAGCAGGCGCGTGGCCATCACGGTTTCAGCCAGAAAGCACACCAGCGCCAGCAGAAACGAACCCACCCCGGCCAGGAAGCCCCCCACCGCCATGCGGTTGGCCTGGAAATCGGTGGTTTCGCCCAGAAACAGCAGGATGATGGTGATACCGATCAGGAAGGAGCAAAACGTCAGCAGGGCAATGCAGCCATTGGCCAGCCGCCCGCGCGTGCGCAACCGGCCCAGCTCCTGGTACGCCTGCGCCACCAACTCGGGCTGGGTGCGGGCGCGTTCTTCCACCACGCGTGCCCGGTCGATGATGCGGGCCAGACGCCCGGCCACCGCGCCGATCATGCCCGCCACGGCGGTGAGCAGAAACACCGGGGCCACCGCGAGCTGGATGCCGTGGGTGATGGCAGCAGAGTCAAGGGCAACAGCCATGGTCGGGGTCTTCAAGAATTGCAGGCCCCGGATTATGGAGCGCCCCGGCGCTCCTGGCGGCCGTGCCGCACAATGCCGGGTTGTTTTCACCCGTTTTGCGGCCCGGCCGCACTCCCATGCCATTTGCCACCCTCGGTCTTTCCCCTGCCCTTGTTGCTGCCGCTGGCGCGCTGGGGTTTCGCAGCCCCACCCCCATCCAGGCCGAGGCGATTCCAGCCATCCTGCGCGGCGCCGACCTGGTGGGACAGGCGCAGACCGGCTCGGGCAAGACGGCCGCGTTTGCCTTGCCGCTGCTGCAGCAATTGCAGGGCACGCAGCCATCGCGGCGTCCACGCGCCCTGGTGCTGACCCCCACACGGGAACTGGCGGCCCAGGTAGGCGAGGTGCTGCAGAGCCTGGCGCGCCATGTGCCCCATGCGCCGCGCGTGGCGGTGGTGTTTGGCGGCGTCTCCATCAACCCGCAGATGATGACGCTGCGCGGCGGTGCCGACGTGGTGGTGGCCACCCCGGGGCGCCTCCTCGACCTGGTGGAGCACAACGCGCTGAGCCTCTCTAGCGTGGGCCTTCTGGTCCTCGACGAAGCCGACCGCCTGCTCGACCTGGGTTTTGCCGAAGAACTGCAGCGCGTGCTGGCCCTGCTGCCGCGCCAGCGCCAGAACCTGCTGCTCTCGGCCACCTTCCCGCCCGGGGTGGAACAACTGGTGCAGGGGCTGCTGCACGACCCCGTGCGCGTGCAGGTGGCCGAGAGCGCCGCCAACACCCCCGACATCGCGCAGCGCGCCATCCAGGTCGATGCCGCGCGCCGCACCCAGCTGCTGCGCCATCTGGTGCAGGAGCAGCAATGGCCGCGCGTGCTGGTCTTCGTGGCCACGCAATATGCCGCCGAGCATGTGGCCGAAAAGCTCTACAAGGCCGGCATTTATGCCTCGCCGTTCCATGGCGGGCTGAGCCAGGGCGCGCGCAAGCAGGTGATGCAGGAATTCAAGGACGAGCGCTGGCAGGTGGTGGTGACCACCGACCTGGCGGCGCGCGGCATCGACATTGCGCAACTGCCTGCCGTGGTCAATTACGACCTGCCGCGCTCCGCCGTGGACCATGTGCACCGCATTGGCCGCACCGGGCGCGCAGGCGAGAGTGGCGTGGCCATCAGCTTCATCACCCCCGAGGCCGAGGC
>DMZZ01000184.1:0-4311 GCA_003484805.1 Comamonadaceae bacterium
GCACGCAGGACCGGCTCAGCGTTTTTCTGCAGCTCGGTGCCCTGCTCTCGGCGGCACCGGAGCGCTTTGCGGTGGGCACGCGCATCAGCATTCCGACCGTGAGCGCACGCGCTGCCGACAACTGGACTTTCACCGTCGAGGGCGAAGAAACCCTGGAGTTGCCCATCGGCACGGTGCAGGCCGTGCAGTTGCAACGCCTGCCCCGCCGCGACTATGACCAGAAGGCACAGGTCTGGCTGGCACCGAAGCTAGGCTATCTGCCCGTGCGCATCCGCATCACCCAGACCAGCGGCGACTTCGCCGAACTGAGCCTGCGCAGCCGCGCAACACCTTGAGACAACCCCCTGTGGTGCTTCGCGCCTTCCCCCTTCTCTCGCGCTGCGCGCGGGAAGGGGGACACCGCCAGCGCGGCGGGGCGGCCCTTGCGCGGCGGCCGCTGGCCTGGGCCGCGTTCTTTGTTGGAGCTGCTGGAGTGGCAATAGCATGCTTCTCTGACACGGCCCGGATTTCGTGGAATACTGGATTCGTGGTTCAGACTTGAACTTGACACCGCCGCTGCCATCTGACGAAGTACAGGTTCAAAAGATCAGGGAGAACACCATGCACATGCTTTACGACTCGGACTCCTTCGTGGTGGTCCACATGCTGCCCGATGCCATTGCGGTGGACAACCCGGCACTGAACGATGCCGTGCCGCCCGTGCCGCAACTGGCACGCCATGGTTTCGAGATCGTGGACAAGCGCTCGGGCAAGGAGGTCTACCTTGACGGCTCCTGGGCCGAGATGTTCCAGCAGCAGATCCTGGCCTGGCAGCGCGACGCCCCCACGCAGGAAGAGGTCGAAGACACGCTCGACCGCTACACCGGACTGGCACAGAACCCGGTGGTGGTGCACTAGAATTTTTGCCTGATTAGCGACATGCCTCAGATATGGACACCAGCCTCTGAGCAAATAGCGGCGCTCGGGATTAGCTCCCTCTCCCCTTGCGGGAGAGGGCGGGGGAGAGGGGTATTTGGGCGCGCCGTGCTTGCTCCCCCTCTCCCCAACCCTCTCCCGCAAGGGGAGAGGGAGTCTGAGATATGCACCTAATCAGGAATTTTTGGGCTCTAGCGCTTATTTTACGGGTGTCAGCAGCTATTGATTCAATAGCAATTCATAACCACATTCAGCCCGCAGCCCCGCGCCGACGGCGCATTTCCGCGCCCATGGCCTGCACCGCCTCGGGCGCCAGCAGGGCACGGGCGGCCGGGTACACCAGGTCTTCCTCCAGGCGGATGTGCTCTGCATAAACACCGGCAAAGCGCGCCAGCACGGCCTCATCCGGGGCGCTGAAGGACTCCTGCGACCCCTCGGCCAGCGCCTGCAACAGCGCGCGCGCTGCCTGCCAGTTCGCCGACATGGCCTCGTGGTCCTGCTGCAGCTGGCGCACGGCGGCCACCGTGTCGGCGCCGCCCCGCTCCAGCAGGGGCGGGAACACATGCAGTTCCTCGTCCTCATGGTGCAGGGGCGCCGCCATATCGAAGTAGCGCAGCACATCGCGCGCCGCCTGGCGCGCAGAGTCGTCACAGGGGTGATCGTGCAGGTAATCCTGCAGTTTCTGCAGCAGTGCCAGCGAGCGCAGCACGCGCTCGTGGCAGGCCTCCAGCATGTCAAACGGCGTGTCGAAGCCCACAGCGGGGTCGCCGAAACCGGGCAGGGCATTCGAAGCCGTCATGTCACACCAGAGAAGTCAGGTAATCGGCCGGCACAGGCCTTGACCGCCCAGCCTTGCGCGAGAGCACGGTGCCCAGGCTGATGAAGCACAGCGCATGTTCGCCGCCCTGCAGGCCAAACAGCGCACGCAGGCCGTCTGACTTGAGCGCCTTGCCGCTGGTCAGCGCCGAGCCAAAGCCCAGCGCCGTGGCCATCAGCAGCAAGTTCTGCACAGCGCAACCGGCCGACAGGATACGTTCGTTCAAATCCACGGCCGGGTCGCCGCGCTGGCCGTCCACCACCACAAGCAGCAGTTCGGGCGAGCGGTGCGCCTTTTCGCGCGCCTGCTCCACCTGCTCTGGCAGGGCAGCGGCATCGCGCTCCAGCAGGGCCGCAGCAAAAACCTTGGCCAGACGCGCGCGCTGCGCCTGCGGCACCCGTACGAAGCGCCAGGGCAATAGCTGGCCGTGGTCCGGCGCATGGGCGGCGGCGGCGACGATGGCCTGCAACTGCTGCGCATCAGGCCCGGGCGCGGCCAGCCGTTTGGGCAGGATGGTCTGGCGCGCCTGCATGAGTTGGGCCGCCATGGCGGCGGCTTCGCTGCTGGGTACGAGGCTCAGAACTCCCACCTCCTCCATGAATACGTGCGGCATGGTCTCAGTGATCCCTTGCGCTGTGCACGACACGAAGCCCTCGACACCGGCGCGCCCTAAGCCAGCGGCCACCGCGCAAGGGCCGCCCCGCCGCGCTGGTGGCGTCCCCCTTCCCGCATCGCGCAGCGAGGCGAGAGAAGGGGGAAGGCGCGCAGCGCCACAGGGGGTTGTTCATGTTCAACCCGCGCGGCCGTCTGCGCGCAAGCGGCCATACCAGGCCCCCAGCCGCACACCCCAGACCGCCATGCACCCGGCCCAGAGCAGGGACGCTGTCACCAGCAGCCACTGCTCTTGCCCGGTGGGAAAGGCCGCAGCAATGCGCAAGACCGTGGCGACCTGCAGCACCCAGAACAGGGACCACGCAATGCGGTCGGCCACCAGGGCCCGCCCGCTGTGGCCGCACGACACCCGCGTGACCATGGCCAGCATCAGCGAGCCCAGGCACCCCATGGTGAGCGCATGCAGCGCCCCCAGCCCCATGTGCGGCGATTCGAAGAACAGCGCCAGAAACTGCGACACCCCGGCCAATACGAACGACAGCCCCAGCCAGAAGAACCCGATGTGCAGCATGGCCAGCAAGCGGTTTTTGAGGCTCTGCACCAGCCCCCACACCCCCGCCAGCCACAGCAGCACCGCGCCCACACCAATTTCCAGCACGCCACGCACCAGCATCCAGACGGGTGCCACCGGCCCGCGCAGCGGACCGTCGTATTCCACCCAGACGGCAGCCGCCTCGAACACGGCCGCGCCCAGCATGAGCCAAAGCAGCCAGAACGGCCGCCAGACCTGGATGAACGGCATGGCGCTGGAGGTGAAGAAAGGAATCATGCGGTGCGCCACCGTGGCATACACCACCAGCACGAAGCCCCACAACGCCGTCAGCACAAAGACGCGGGCAATGTCTTGCGCACCCCAGACCAGGCTGAAACACATGCCCAGCAGGCTCAGCACCCCCACGCCCATGGCAAGACCAATGGCACGCGCATGGATTTGGTCCGGGGCCTGGCTGCACAGCACCAGCCGCCAGAACAGCGAGGCCATCCATGCCAGCCCCAGCCAGGCCACGCAGGCCCCCGCCAAGGCCAACACCGAATCGATATGGCCGCCCGCCAGCCAGACCAGCCAGCCCCCCGCCTGCAGCACCAGAGCGGGCCGCAGGGCGTGCGTGCCCCAGGGTTCGACGCCCAGCCACTTGGGGCCCGCCGTGAACAGAAAGCCTGAAAAGAAAAGCGGAATGAAGCCAAACACCATGACCGCCGCATGCAGCAGCGAAGGCGAAAGCCCGAAGTGCATCGACAGCGCCCCGTCACTGATCCGCGACACCTGCACCAGCGCCCACCAGGCGCCCGAGGCGACCAGCAGCACCATGGCCAGGAAGAAACCCAGCCGGTGCGGTGCCAGCATCAGATAGCGCGGCCGCCAGTGGCGGTCCAGTCGGGCCAGTTCTTCGGGCGAAGGCTTGCCCGAGGCCACCTTCAGCGGGATGACCGGCCGGTCACTCACCCACAGGTACCCATATGCCCGCACTGGGTGCAGTAGTCGCAGCCATCCTTGCGGATCATGGCGTGGGCGCCGCATTCAGGGCATTTTTTCCCAGCCATCACGGGTGGCCTGGCCGCCAGAGCGGAGTCGCCAAGCGCAGCTTCCTGAACCGGGGCGGGCGCCTGTTGGCGTGCGCGGCGCGCCAGGATGTTCTGGATGGCGTAGGCGATGGCGGCCACTTCGGAGTCGTGCCACTTGGGCACCTGCGTGCCGTCATCCTTCTGGTGCGTACCCAGGCGCACGGGGCCACGATCCCAGGCCACCTTGCGCATGTCGGACAGCGCGCGCTCCAGGAAGCCGCCGCGCGCCGCGAGCGACAGCAGGCGCATGCTCGATGTGACCCATTGCTGCGACTCGCCGCTCTGGCCCACAGGCATGAAGAATTCGATGGCGCGGTCCACCATGCCCGTGCCCTCGGCATTGG
>DMZZ01000261.1:0-1354 GCA_003484805.1 Comamonadaceae bacterium
CCGAAACCGAGAACGCCAGCGACCCCGCAAGCCAGCCCATCGACCAGATCCCGGCGCTGAACACCTGCATTCAGGAACGCAGCCCCCATGCCATCGCATCCCCGCGCAAAGGCCGCTATTGCATATGGCTGCCGCTCTGGATGCATGACAAAGTCACCTCCTGCCTGGAAATTGTCCAGTCGCGCCCCTTCTCTGCGCAGAAGATCGACGTGATCACCCACGTCTTCCACGTCTACAAAAACTACCAGAGCCTGCTGGACTATAGCGAACGCGATGCCCTCACCGGCCTCTTCAACCGCAAGACCTTCGACGAGCAGTTCTCGCGCTTCACGTCCCCCGAGCAGAGCGACCGCCCACAACCCCTGGCAGCGGGCCCGGACGAGGGGGAAAGCGCTGGCGATGCCACCCACCAGTGGCTGGCCGTGGTGGACATCGACCACTTCAAGCAGGTCAACGACCGCTTCGGTCACCTGTATGGTGACGAGGTGCTGATCCTGGTGGCCAACATTCTGCGTTCCTCGTTCCGCAGCCACGACAAGATCTTCCGGTTTGGCGGCGAAGAGTTCGTGGTGCTGCTGCGCTCGACCAGTCTGTCCACCGCGCACAAGGTGTTCAACCGCTTCCGCAAGAACGTCGAAGACTATTATTTCCCCCAGGTCGGGCAGGTCACGGTCAGCGTGGGCTTCGTCTCTACGGCCCACGGTTCGCCCGTGGAAATCCTCGGTCAGGCCGATCAGGCCCTCTATTTCGCCAAGGAAAACGGCCGCAACCAGGTGCGTTACTACGACGATCTGATCGCCGAAGGCCACCTGAAGACGAAGGTCAGCAACGACGACGTCGAGCTGTTCTGACCTGACCGGGCGCAACGCCGCAGCGTTCAGCCCAGCGCCCTTTCCAGGGCATCGACGTCCACCGCATCGCGTTGCAGCGGCGACAGGAAGCGCTCGGCATAGTCGCGCCACACGCCGCTGCGCAGAAAGAAGCGGAACACCTCGGCATCAATGTGCTTTTGCCGCGCCATGGTGGCCATGATGGACAGCGATTCCGACAGGGTCTTGGCCGGCTTGTAGGGCCGATCTGCGGCAGTGAGCGCCTCGAAGATATCGGCCAGTGCGATGACACGGTCTGCCAGCGTAAGCTGCTCGCCCGTCAGACCACGCGGGTAGCCGGTGCCATCCAGCTTTTCGTGGTGCGTGCCGGCAATGTCGGGCACGCGGGCCAGATGCGGTGGGAACGGCAGGCTGCTGAGCATGATGATCGTCTGAACGATGTGCTCGTTGATCTTGAAGCGGTCTTCTTCCGTGAGGGTGCCACGCCGGATAGACAGGTTGTGCAACTCGCCCAGATGGGCCGC
>DMZZ01000261.1:1417-21296 GCA_003484805.1 Comamonadaceae bacterium
GCGGCCGAAAGCCCGAGCCGGTGGTCGAAGTGGCGCAGCCAGGTCTGCCCGCCGATCACGGCCAGGCGATCGACGTCCCCGTCGGCCATGGCTTCGCCTCCCACGTTGCAGCGGGCCACAAAGGCAAATTCTTCCTGCAGACGGGCGTGCTGCGCCTGCAGCTGTGCTTCCAGTGCGGTCACATCAAGCCCGGCCTGGCGCTGCTGCCAGTAGCTGATTTGCGCGTCACGCCACAACACCTCGAAGCGCATGCGTACCTCGTGAATGCGGTTGTAGAGCGTCTCCAGCTTGGTGGCCTTGTCAATGACATGCTCGGGGCTGGTGACCTTGCCGCAGTCGTGCAGCCAGGCCCCGAGGCGAAACTCCTCGCGCTCGGCCTCGGTCATGCGCACGGTGGCAAAAGGGCCGTCGTGGGCATCGCACAGGCGCTGCATCAGCATCTCCGACAGCTGCGGCACGCGTTCGCAATGCCCCCCGGTGTATGGGCTCTTCGCATCGATGGCGTCGGCCAGCAGGCGGATCAGGGCGTCGAACAGGCGCTTCTGCCCTTCGATGAGGTTGCGCGTTTCGATGGCTACCGACAGCGTGCCCGAAAGTTTTTCCACAAAAATGCGGAAATTGGCGTCGTCCTGCCGGTAGTCTGAAACGTAGCGCAACGAGAGCACCCCCAGGGGTTGCCCCTGGCGCGTGCGCAACTGCACNNCCAGGTGCTCAGGGTAGTGCCGCTGGTCGTCCGGGTCTTTGCAGTAGCGTGCGATGCGATCCAGGCCCTTTCCGTCCGGGGCAACCAGGTGCACCGCGCCACTACTGCAATGGGTGGTGTGCACCAGTTCGTACAGCACGCTCGAGAGCATCAGGTCGAGCCGTGATTCAGCGCTGATGTGGTGCGTGATGTCCAGGAACTTGGCGATAGTCTCCGACATGCCATCCATCACCTGGCCCAGGTCGCGCATTTCGCGCACATAGGACCGGGGTCGCTCGAATCGGCGGAAATCGAAACGGGCCAGCGCCTCGGCCTGCGCAGCCAGGATGGAAAGGCTCTGCCCCACGCGCCGCCCCGCGAGCGCCCCCAGAAGAACCATGAACAGGATGCTGCTGGCCGCCACCCACGCCTGGCGCTGCAGGCTCTTGTCAATGCCCGACAGCAACTCACCCGTCGGAATCGCCATNNGATTCGCCCGGCCGAATGTCCAGCCTGTGCACCTGCGAGAGGCTGGGAATGCCCAGGCTGTCGAGTGTGCGAAGGTTCAGGCCGGGGCCACTGCCATCGGGCTCCAGCACCCTGGACATGTCGGGATAGGCCAGCACCCGCAGGTCCCGGTCCACCACCACGATCTCGGTGTTGGGAATCAGGCGCAGCGATTCGATCTCGCGCCCCAGATCCGGCAAGGCCACGTCCAGGCCCAGAATGGCGCGCCCATCCTCGCTGGGCTGGCTCAGGGTCACNNGTGCGCGGGTCATAGCGATAGTCCGGACGCACCGACGAGGACAGCACCCGCAACTGCGCATCATAAAAATTCCAGCGCCCCACCAGTGCCACGGCGCCGCGCTCGCGGGACATGGACTGCACCAGAAAAACCGCCGCCTCGGGCGCACCCAGTCGCTGGCGCAGTGCGGGGTCGCGCAGCGGCCGCACCAGCAGAAACTGCCCGTCCGGATAGCCCATGAACACCGCCGACAGCAGCGCGTTCTGTTCCAGCACGCGCGCCAGCACCGGCAAGCGGCGCATGCGCGCTGGCAAGGTGGTCGCGGCGGTGATGGGATCGAAGGCCAGTTGCCGGATGATGGCGTCGGCCGGGTCCACGATGCGACGCACCCGCTCGCTGATGATCAGGCTGATGCGCTGAGCGCTGTCCTCGGAGGCCGCAAAAATGGCCTCCCGTGCCGTGGTGCTGGCCTGGTAGGCCAGCAGCCCCGACAGGAGCAGCATGGCCACCACCACCAGCCCGCTGATCAGCACCCCGGATGGGACCGTGATGCGGTGCCATCAATGCGTGCCTTGCGCGCCCGCGAGGGCGCTTCGGTGGGTTCCGGGCGCCAGCCCGGATTCCTCGCGCAGGGTGTCCATGCGCCCACTGTAGGGGAAAAGGCTCCCCTACGGCACCCCGTTGTTGCCCGGGAGCGTCAGAGTTTCTGCGCCACCCAGCCGACGACCGACGCCAGGGCCGCAGGCAGCTGGGATGCATCGGTGCCACCCGCCATGGCCATGTCAGGCTTGCCACCGCCCTTGCCGCCGACCTGGCTGGCCACGAAGTTGACCAGATCGCCCGCATTGAGCTTGCCAATGCTGTCAGCCGTGACGCCCGCAGCCAGCTGCACCTTGTCGCCATCCACGGCGGCCAGCACGATGGCGGCGGTCTTGAGCTTGTCCTTGAGCTTGTCCATGGTGTCGCGCAGCGTCTTGGCGTCGGCGCCTTCGAGCCTGGCGGCCAGCACCTTCAGGCCCTTCACGTCGATGGCCTGGGCCATGAGTTCATCCCCCTGGCTGGAAGCGAGCTTGCCCTTGAGCGCGGCCACTTCTTTTTCCAGCGCCTTGATCTGGTCCAGCGCCTGGCCGATGCGGCCCGTGAGTTCGGCGGTGGGTGCCTTGAGCACGCCAGCAGCCTGGTTCACCGTGTCTTCGAGTTGCTGCAGATAGGCCAGTGCATTTGCGCCCGTCACGGCCTCGATGCGGCGCACCCCGGCGGCCACACCGCCCTCGGTCACGACCTTGAACAGGCCGATGTCGCCCGTGCGCTGCACATGGGTGCCACCGCACAGTTCGCGGCTGGAGCCGATATCGAGCACGCGCACGGTCTCGCCGTACTTCTCGCCGAACAGCATCATGGCGCCTGTCTTCTGGGCTGACTCGATGTCCATTACGCGGGCCTGCGTGGCAACGTTGGCGAGGATTTCCTCGTTGACGCGGCGCTCGATCTCGCGGATCTCGGCGTCCGTCACCGGCGCGTTGTGCGCGAAGTCGAAGCGCGTGCGGTCGGCATTGACCAGGCTGCCCTTTTGCTGCACATGGCTGCCCAGCACTTCGCGCAATGCCTTGTGCATGAGATGGGTGACCGAGTGGTTGCGCATGGTGGCAGCGCGCACGGCAGTATTCACGGAGGCCGAGACATGGTCGCCGACATTGAGCGTGCCGGTTTCCAACGTGCCGTGGTGACCGTACACGTCAGCCTTGATCTTGAGCGTGTCGCCCACGGCGAAGCGGGCCGAGCCACTGGTGAGAACACCCTCGTCGCCGACCTGGCCGCCGCTCTCGGCGTAGAACGGGGTGGCGTCGAGCACCACGACACCGTTTTGCCCTTCTTTCAGGGCCGCAACGCTTGTCCCGTCTACGTAGATAGCTACAATTTTCGCAGCAGATTCCAGCTTTTCGTAGCCCACGAACTCGTTGCCAGCGCCGGTGTAGTCCAGCGCCTTGTCCATCTTGAACTTTCCGGCAGCGCGGGCCTGGGCCTTCTGCTTTTCCATGGCCGCGGCGAAACCGTCCTTGTCCACGTCCACGTCGCGCTCGCGGCAAACGTCGTTGGTCAGGTCGAGCGGGAAGCCATAGGTATCGTGCAGCTTGAAGGCCACGTCGCCCGGCAGCACCTTGGCGCCATCGCCCAGGGCGGCGTCCAGGATTTCCATGCCATTGGCCAGCGTTTCAAAGAAGCGCTCTTCCTCGACCTTGAGCACTTCGGTGATGCGCTGCTCCTGGGCACGCAACGAGGGATAGGCGTCGCCCATCACACGCACCAGGTCGGCCACCAGCTTGTGGAAGAACGGCGTTTTCTGGCCCAGCTTGTAGCCGTGGCGGATGGCGCGGCGCACGATGCGGCGCTGCACATAGCCGCGCCCTTCGTTGCTGGGGATCACGCCGTCGCTCACCAGGAAGGCGGTGGCGCGGATGTGGTCGGCGATCACGCGCAGGCTCTTGTTGTTGAGGTCGGTCACGCCGGTTTCACGGCCAGCAGCCTTGATGAGCTGGTCGAACAGGTCAATCTCGTAGTTGCTGTGCACATGCTGCAGGATCGCGGCAAGGCGCTCCAGGCCCATGCCGGTGTCCACGCAGGGCGCGGGCAGTGGCGTCACCGAGCCATCTTCCGCCATGTTGAACTGCATGAACACGTTGTTCCAGATCTCGATGAAGCGGTCGCCGTCTTCGTCGGGGCTGCCCGGGGGGCCACCGGGGATGTGGTCGCCGTGGTCGTAGAAGATTTCAGAGCATGGCCCACAGGGGCCGGTGTCGGCCATCATCCAGAAGTTGTCGGACTTGTAGCGCCCGCCCTTGTTGTCACCGATGCGGATCACACGCTCGGGCGGCAGGCCGATTTCCTTGGTCCAGATGTCGTAGGCCTCGTCGTCCTCTTCGTACACTGTCGCCAGCAGGCGGTCGGCCGGCAGCTTGTAGACCTCGGTCAGCAGCTCCCAGGCCCACTTCAGCGATTCACGCTTGAAGTAGTCACCGAAGCTCCAGTTGCCCAGCATCTCGAAGAAGGTGTGGTGGCGCGCGGTGTAGCCCACGTTCTCCAGGTCGTTGTGCTTGCCGCCGGCGCGCAGGCAGGCCTGCACCGAGGCCGCGCGCACATAGGGGCGCTTGTCGGTGCCGAGGAACACGTCCTTGAACTGCACCATGCCCGAGTTGGTGAACATCAGCGTCGGGTCGTTGCCCGGCACCAGGGGGCTCGAAGCCACGACGGTGTGGCCCTTGGAGGCGAAAAAGTCCAGGAAGGTCTTGCGGATGTCGGCAACGGTGAAGCTGGGGGTCATGGTTTTCTTCTCGGAAGGGAGAGCGGCGGCGCTGCAAAAACAGGCGAACCGGACATTTTAGAGATTTTCAGCCCGCTCGTCTGACTGCGCAGGAATGCGAACACGGTTTCGTCCTGGCAGTGCGCCACGTTGAAACGCAGCCAGGGGCTGGGCTGCAGGTCGAGCATGAACAGGTGGCCAGGCCCGAGCAGGATGTCCTGCTCGGCTGCCTTGTAGGCCAGCTCACTGGAGTTTTCGATGGCCGGGTGGCGCGCCCACTGCAGCATGCCGGCTTTGGGCTCGACGAACAGCTCGAAGCCCAGGTCCAGCAGGCTCGACGCCACGCGCTGCTGTGCGACCGCCAGGCGGTCGCGCAAAGCCTTGGTGTGCTTGCGCCAGCGGCCATCGAGCAAGGCGCCATAGGCCAGGCGCTCGGTGAACTCCGACGAAGTCAGGCCCGAGATCATCTTGAGCCGCCCCAGCTCCTCCAGCAGATCGGGGTGCGCGGCCAGGTAGCCGACCCGGATGTTGGGCGAGATGGTCTTCGAGAAGCTGCTGATATAGACCACACGGCGCAACTGGTCCAGGCTGGCCAGGGTGGGGCGCGGCTCGGGGTCGAGATCGACGTAGATGTCGTTCTCCACCACCACGAAATCGTACTTCTCTGCCAGTTGCAGCAGGCGGTACAGATGCGCCACCTGGGCCGTCGAGCCGGTCGGGCTTTGCAGCCGGGGCTGGGTGAAGAACACCTTGGGGCGGTGTTCCTGGATGCGCGCCTCCAGCAGGTCCAGGTCGTAGCCGTTGGCCGTGCGGGGCGCGCCCACCAGCCGTGCGCCCAGAAAGCGCAGCGCCGACAGCAGATTGGCATAGCCCGGTTCGTCCACCAGCACGGCATCGCCGGCGCGCACCAGCTGCCGGGCCACCAGGTCCATCGCCTGGCTCGACCCCTGGGTCAGCAGCACCTGCTCGGCCGTGACCACCACCTCGTGCTCGGCGAGCAGGTCGCGCACCAGCTGGCGCAGCGGCAGGTAGCCCTTGGGCTCGCCGTAGCCACCCAGGTCCACCTCTTCGGCCGCTAGCGCGCGCAGGCCGCGGCGCACCCCTTCGGAGAACAGCCAGTCACCGGGCAGCCAGCCACAGCCGGGCTTGAGGCGCAGCGCACGGTTCTCGAAGATGCGCTGCATGTACCACATCGAGTCGAAGCTGTACTGACCCGNNGGGCGCGAGACAAAATAGCCTTGGGCCACCAGGCGGTCATAGGCATCAACCACCGTGTACACGCTCACGCCATGGGCATGGGCAAACTGCCGTATCGACGGCAGCTTAGCTCCTGCACGCAACGTGCCGTCTTCGACCAGTTGCCGGAAGCCCTCCACAACCTGGAGAACCAGCGGCGTCGACGCTTGGGGATTCAAAGAAAACATGGGGTACCAGACATTGCGCCCGCAACCAAGGGTTTGTCTGTACAGGTCGTCTGAACAGCACAGTGCATTCCTGCTTGCAAGGTATCTGTATATGTTAGCCGCGCGGGGGCGCTCCTACAGTGGCGCCAGGATCAAAAAACCTCTGCCATCGCACCCGAAGGACCCCCATGCAACGCGAATCCCACCTGAACAACGCCGCCCTGTTTGCCCGCCGCGAGGCCGCCATTCCACGCGGCGTCGGCCACTCCCACCAGATCTTCATCGAACGCGGTGAAAACGCCGAGATCTGGGATGTGGAAGGCCGTCGCTATATTGACTTTGCAGGGGGCATCGCGGTGCTCAACACCGGCCACCGGCACCCCGCCATCATCCAGGCCGTCAAGGACCAGCTCGACCACTACACCCACACCTGCTTCCAGGTGCTGGCCTATGAGCCCTACGTGGAACTGGCCGAGCGCCTGAACGCCAAGGCACCAGGCCATTTCGCCAAGAAGACAATGTTTCTGACCACCGGCGCGGAAGCCGTGGAAAACGCCGTGAAGATCGCCCGCGCCCACACCGGTCGCCCTGGCGTGATTGCCTTCACCGGCGGCTACCACGGCCGCACGATGATGACGCTGGGCCTGACCGGCAAGGTCATCCCCTACAAGACTGGCTTCGGCCCCTTCCCGGCCGAAATCTTCCATGCACGCTTCCCCAACGAGCTGCATGGCATCAGTGTGCAGGACGCCATTGATTCGCTCGAAACCCTGTTCAAGAACGACATCGAGCCCAGCCGCGTGGCGGCCATCATCATCGAGCCGGTGCAGGGGGAAGGCGGCTTCAACGTGGCGCCCACCGCGCTGCTGCAGCACCTGCGCGCTGTCTGCGACCAGCACGGCATTCTGCTGGTGGCCGACGAGGTGCAGACCGGTGCTGGCCGCACCGGCAAATGGTTTGCCATCGAGCACAGCGGCGTGGCACCGGACCTCATCACCATGGCCAAGTCCATGGCGGGTGGTTTCCCCATCTCCGCCGTGGTCGGCCGCGCCGAGGTCATGGATGCCGCTGCCCCCGGTGGCCTGGGCGGCACCTATGCCGGTAGCCCACTGGCCTGTGCCGCCGCGCTGGCCGTGCTGGATGTGTTCGAGAAAGAAAACCTGCTGCAGCGCGCCGAAGACGTGGGCCTTCGCCTGGTGGCCGGTCTGCAGGAGTTGGCCCGCAAGCACCGCTGCGTCGCGCAGGTGCGCGGCCTGGGCGCCATGGTGGCCATGGAGCTGTGCCAGGACGGCAACCCGCACCAGCCCGATGCAGCGCTGGCCAAGGCCTTGTCTGCCGAGGCCACGAAACGCGGTTTGATCCTGCTGACCTGCGGCACCTACGGCAACGTCGTCCGCATCCTGGTGCCGCTGACGGCCAGCGATGCGCTGCTGGACGAAGGCCTGGCGATCATTGCGGCCTCGCTGGAGGCCGCCACGGCCTCCTGACCTCGGCGAATTTCCCCTTGAACGCAACCGCGCCGACGCCGTTGGGCGCCATTGTCAAGGCCGTTTTTTGCACCAATGACACGGGGCGGTCACGCGAATAATGCTATTATTTTAATAGCACAAAAGTGCCGCTTCATGCACCATCCTGGGGCACCGCCACCAACCAAGGGTTTCTATGTAGAGGCTTGCTGTACTGCACAGTGCGCACCCCACAGAGGCTTTCTGTATATGTCCGCATCTGCATGAACGTCCTACAGTTCACCCCATCGCATCCACAACCCGACACCTGCCCATGACTGCAAGCGACGCACTCGTCACATTCCGAGGGGTACAAAAAACCTACGACGGCGCCAGCCTGGTGGTGCGTGACCTGAACCTGGACATCCAGCGCGGCGAATTCCTCTCGCTGCTGGGTCCCTCGGGTTCGGGCAAGACCACCACGCTGATGATGCTGGCCGGGTTCGAGTCCCCCACGGCCGGTGAGATCAGCCTGGGCGGTGTGCCCATCACCCGCACTCCGCCGCACAAGCGCAACTTCGGCATGGTGTTCCAGAACTACGCCCTGTTTCCGCACATGACGGTGGCCGAAAACATCGCCTACCCACTGCGCGTGCGCAAGCTCCCCCAGGCCGAGCGCGAAGCCAAGGTGGCGCGGGCGCTGGAGATGGTGCAGATGGACACCATGGGCATGCGCTACCCGGCGCAGATGTCTGGCGGCCAGCAGCAGCGCGTGGCACTGGCACGCGCTCTGGTGTTCGACCCGCAGCTGGTGCTGATGGACGAACCGCTGGGCGCTCTCGACAAGCAGCTGCGCGAGCACATGCAGATCGAGCTCAAAGCCTTGCACCGCCGCCTGGGCGTAACGTTTGTCTACGTGACGCACGACCAGTCAGAGGCACTGACCATGTCCGACCGCGTGGCGGTGTTCAACGACGGCCGCATCCAACAGATCGACCGTGTGGACCGGCTGTATGAGACCCCGACCAACCGTTTCGTTGCCAACTTTGTGGGCGACAACGCGGTGCTCGAAGCCAAGGTGCACGCCGCCGAGGGCGAGGAATGCGTGGTGGCGCTGAAGGACGGCACCCGCCTGCGCGGTCGCAACGTCAACCACGCCACGGTGGGCGATGCGGTGCAGTGCAGCGTGCGCCCCGAGCGCATCCAGCTGGCCGATGGCGAAAGCCACAACACCCTGAGCGGCACCGTGATGGACGTGATCTATTTCGGCGACCACCTGCGCCTGCGCTGCCAGATGGCCAGCCAGGCCGAAGTGATGGTCAAGCTCTCGCTCCACCACGCTGCCGTTCCCACGCCCGGCCACACCATCCACTTGCACGCACCGGCGCAGCACATGCGCGTGTACCTCTAAGAGGCTGAGAGTCTTTCATCCATGCCCGCCTTGCACGCCAAAACGCACCGGCTCGTCGTTGCAAATACTCGCCATAGCCCGAGCTATGGCTGCGCTTTGCGCCTAGATCCAGCGCGTTGTGTCGCGCCTTTCGGGCACGGCCGAAATACTCTCAGCCTCTGATTCCCCCTTTCCTTCCACACCCAACCCCGAGGAGACAACCATGAACCACAAGAAGCTTTTCAAGCCCCTGCTGTTGGCCACCGCCGCCGCGCTGGCCCTGCCTGCCCTGGCGCAGCAGACCCTCACCGTGGTGAACTTCGGCGGCGCCAACGGCGCGGCCCAGAAGAAGGCCTACTTCGAGGCCTACGAAAAAGCCACGGGAGGCAAGATCACCCAGGTGGAATACAACGGCGAACAGGCCCGCGTCAAGGCCATGGTCGAAGCCAAGAAGGTGACCTGGGATGTGGTCGAGGTCGAGGGCCCGGACATCAGCCGTGGCTGCGATGAGGGTCTGTTCGAACGCATGGACTGGAGCAAACTCGGAGCGAAGTCCGACTTCCTGCCCGCCGCTGTGCATGAGTGCGGCGTGGGGGCCTTTGTCTGGTCCACCGTGCTGGCCTACAACGGCGACAAACTCAAGACCGCCCCCACCGGTTGGGTCGACTTCTGGGACGTGAAGAAATTCCCCGGCAAGCGCGGCCTGCGCAAGGGCGCGCGCTACAACCTCGAATTCGCGCTCATGGCCGACGGCGTGAAGGCCGCCGACGTGTACAAGGTGCTGGCCTCCAAGGACGGCGCAGACCGCGCCTTCAAGAAGCTGAGCGAGCTCAAGCCCCACATCCAGTGGTGGGAAGCCGGTGCGCTGCCCCCACAGTTCCTGGTGGCGGGCGACGTGGCCATGACCAGCGCCTTCAGCGGCCGCATCGACGCCGCACAGCGCGAGGGCCAGAACCTCAAGATCACCTGGACCGGCGGCATCTACGACCTGGACTTCTGGGTCATGCCCAAGGGCGGCGCCAACAAGGAAGCGGCCATGAAGTTCATCGCCCTGGCCAGCAGTGCCGACGCCCAGGCCGAGTACGCCCGCCACATCTCCTACGGCCCGACCAACAACAAGGCCATGGCCAAGATCGACGCCAAAACGCAGGCCTTGCTGCCGACATCGCCCGCCAACAGCAAAGATGCGCTGCGCTTTGACGTGGCCTTCTGGGCCGACCAGGGCGAAGCGCTCGAAAAACGCTTCGCCGCCTGGGCCGCCCAATGACTCCATGTCTGAATCACGCATGTCCTTGTTGCTCAGCCTCGTCGTGCCTCAGCACTGCCTGCGGCTTCGCGCCTAGACACGCGTGATTCGGACACGGAATACGCACCGCAAAATCCCTCCGCATGAAGGCCCCCGCATGAGCACCGCCACCATGGCCGTTCCCCAGGACCGGGACGCAATCCCCGATCTGGGGCGCCAGCTGCGCACTGCCGAGCGCAGGCGGCGCCTGCGCTCCCTGGCGCTGACCCTGCCCTTGCTGGCCTTTTTGCTGGTGGTGTTCATGGTGCCACTGGCGGGCCTGCTGATCCGCGCCGTGGAAAACCCCGAGGTGGCCGACACCCTGGTGCACACCGGCCCGGCGCTGAAAGACTGGGACCGCCAGAGCGCCCCGCCCGACGCAGCCTACGCCGCGCTGGTGCGGGATCTGTCGGCCCTGCAGGAGACCGCGCAGGCCGGTGCACTGGCACGGCGCCTCAACAGCGAAGTCAGCGGCGCACGCTCGCTCATCATGGGCACCTACCGTGCCCTGCCGCTGGGTACCGGGTTAACCGATGCCCAGACGCGCGAACAATTGCTGGCACTCGACCCCCGCTGGGCCGAGCTGCCCTACTGGCAGGCCGTCGCCAAGAACGCCTCGCGCTGGACGCCCGACTACCTGCTGGCCGCCGTGGACCTGCAGCGCACCCCGGAGGGGCGCATCAGCCAGGTGCCCACCGAAGCGGCCGCGTTCCGCGACATCCTGGTGCGCACCTTCGAGATGAGCGCCACGGTGACGCTGCTGGCCATCCTCATCGGCTACCCGCTGGCATTCTGGCTCAGCACGCTGAGCGAGCGGCGCGCCAACCTGATGATGATTCTGGTGCTGGTGCCATTCTGGACCTCGGTGCTGGTGCGCATTGCCGCCTGGATCGTGCTGCTGCAGGGCAACGGCCTCATCAACCGCCTGCTGATGGGCATTGGTGCCACCGACACGCCCGTGCCCCTGCTGTTCAACCGGCTGGGCGTGGTTATTGCCATGGTGCACATCCTGCTACCTTTCCTGATTCTGCCGCTCTACAGCGTGATGAAATCCATCCCGCCCAACTACCTGCGCGCTGCCATCTCGCTGGGCAGCACGCCGCTGGCCGCTTTCTTCCGCGTCTATGTGCCGCAGACCTACCCCGGCGTGGCTGCAGGCGGCCTGCTGGTGTTCATCACCGCCATCGGCTATTACGTCACCCCGGCCCTGCTGGGCGGCCCGAGCGACCAGATGCTGAGCTACTACGTGGCGCAGTACACCAACGTCGAAGTCAACTGGGGCATGGCGGCTGCGCTGGGCTCGGTGCTGCTCGTGACCACACTGGTGCTCTACGCCGTGTACCGCAAGTTCGGCAAAGCCGAACTCAATTTAGGCTAAACACTGCGCGCAATACCCACCATGAAAACCGCCTACTTCCCCGCGCACTACCGCCTGGTCGATAAACTGGGCTGGCTGGGGCTGCGCGCCTTCTGCATCGGCGTGCTGCTGTTCCTGCTGCTGCCCATCATCGTCATCGTGCCGCTATCGTTCTCCAGCGGCTCCTTCCTGTCGTACCCGCTGCCGGGCTGGTCGCTGCAGTGGTATGAGGAGCTGTTCGCCTCGGCCGAGTGGGCGCGCGCTGCACGCAACAGCCTCATCGTCGCTCCGCTGGCCACGGTGCTGGCGACGACACTGGGCACGCTCGCGGCCATGGGGCTGGCGCGCACCCGCTTCGTGGGCAAGGGGCTCATCAGCGGCCTGCTGATCTCGCCCATGGTGGTGCCCATTGTCGTCGTGGCCGTCAGCACCTACCTGTTTTTCGCGCGCATCGGCCTGGCGGAAACCTACCTCGGCCTGGTGCTGGTGCACGCCGCCCTGGGCGCGCCCTTCGTGGTGACCACGGTGCTGGCCACGCTGCAGGGCTTCAACCAGAACCTCGTCAAGGCCAGCCTGAGCCTGGGCGCCGGGCCGGTGCGCACGTTCTTCAAGATCACTCTGCCGGTCATCGCGCCGGGCGTGATCTCGGGCGCGCTGTTCGCTTTCGCCGCCTCGTTCGACGAGGTGGTGGTCACGCTGTTCCTCGCCGGCCCCGAGCAGGTCACGCTGCCGCGCCAGATGTTCACCGGCATCCGCGAGAACATCTCGCCCGTGATCGCCGCCGTGGCTACACTGCTGACACTGTTCACCACGGCGCTGATGATGACGCTCGAATGGCTGCGCGGGCGAAGCAAGTAATCATTTGCGACACCCGGCCCCGGTTTTTGGCGCTACCCTTTTCATTTTTTCGACACGACCGAGCCTTGCCATGGACACCCAAACCTCCCCGCTTTCGCTGCTCAAAGACCCCAGCCTGCTCAAGACCGATGCCCTGATCAACGGCCAATGGATCAGCGGCGCCAGCCGCTTTGCCGTGCACGACCCGGCCACCGGCTTGAAGCTGGCCGACGTGGCCAACCTCGGCCCCCAGGACGCCGAAGCCGCCATCGCCGCCGCCAACGCCGCCTGGCCTGCCTGGCGCTCCAAGACCGCCAAGGAGCGCAGCATCATCCTGCGCAAGTGGTATGACCTGCTCATGGCCAACCAGGACGACTTGGGGACCATCATGACCGCCGAGCAGGGCAAGCCGCTGACGGAGGCCAAGGGCGAGGTCGCCTATGGCGCCAGCTTTGTCGAGTGGTTTGCCGAAGAGGCCAAGCGCGTCAATGGCGAGACCTTGCCGCAGTTTGACAACAACCGGCGCCTCTTCGTGCTCAAGCAGCCCATTGGTGTGTGCGCGGCGATTACGCCCTGGAACTTCCCCCTGGCCANNTGATCACGCGCAAGGTGGCCCCGGCGCTGGCTGCGGGCTGCCCGGTGGTCATCAAGCCGGCCGAACTGACGCCGCTCACGGCCTTGGCGGCCGCCGAGCTGGCGGTGCGGGCGGGCATTCCGGCGGGGGTGCTCAACATCCTCTCGGCCGACGCTGCCCATTCGATTGCCATTGGCAAGGTGCTGTGCGCCAGCGATGTGGTTCGCCACATCAGCTTCACTGGCAGCACCGAGGTGGGCCGCATCCTCATGGCGCAGAGCGCGCCCACGGTGAAGAAGATGTCGCTCGAACTCGGTGGCAATGCGCCTTTCATCGTGTTTGACGATGCCGACATTGATTCGGCCGTCGAAGGCGCCTTTGCCAGCAAGTACCGCAATGCCGGCCAGACTTGTGTGTGCAGCAACCGCTTTTATGTGCAGGAGAGCGTGTACGACGCGTTTGTCGCCAAGTTCGCTGCCAAGGTCAAGACGGCCAAGGTGGGCAATGGCTTTGAGGACGGTGTGAACCAGGGCCCGCTGATCGAAGAGGCTGCGCTGGAGAAGGTGCAGCGCCATCTCGACGATGCCGTGGCCAAGGGAGGCCAGGTGCTCGCCGGTGGCAAGCGCCTCAGTTCCCTGGGTTCGGGCCAGTTTTTTGAGCCCACGGTGGTGGCCAACGCCACGCCCGACATGCTGTGCGCGCGCGAGGAGACCTTTGGGCCGTTTGCCCCGGTGTTCAAGTTCAAGACCGAGCAGGAGGCCATCGACGCGGCCAACAACACCGAGTTCGGGCTGGCCAGCTACTTCTACAGCCGCGACGTGGGCCGCATCTTCCGCGTCAGCGAGGCGCTCGAATACGGCATGGTGGGCATCAACGTGGGTGTCCTGGCCACCGAGCATGTGCCCTTTGGCGGCGTCAAGCAGTCGGGCCTGGGCCGCGAGGGCTCGCACCATGGCATGGATGACTATGTGGAGATCAAGTACCTGTGCATGGGGGACATCCTCCAGTGAGGTGCATCGGCTAAATGCTATTAGTTTTGTAGCTGCCAGCGCATACCAGTAAAGCGCTAGATGCCAAAAACATTTCAAACCGCCACACCGCGAGGTGCTGGCGGTTTTTTCCCGCCCCCCGTATTTACCCCGATAAAAATACTATTGATATGTGGCTAATATATCAACAAGTCGAACACGACCAGACCGATTCACCACCCCGCCTCCAGGAGTTTTTCCATGAGTACCACCCGCTGGCAAGGCATCTTCCCCGCCGTCACCACCAAGTTCCACCCTGACGAACGCATCGACGCCGAAGGCACCGCGCGCCACATTGACTTCCAGATCCGCAACGGCATCCACGGCGTGGTCACCTGCGGTTCGCTGGGCGAGGCCAGCACGCTCTCGCTTGAAGAAAAGCTCGATGTCGCGCGCATTGCAATGGAGGCCAGCGACGGCCGCGTGCCCGTGCTTGCCAACGTGTCGGAAACCAGCACCCGCGATGCGCTGCGCTACATCGACGGCGCCAACCAGCTGGGCGTGGACGGCTACATGGTCATGCCCTCGGTCATCTACGTAGCCGACGCACGCGAGGCCATGGCCAATGTGCGCGCCATGGCCAAGGCCGCGCAAAAGCCGCTGATGGTCTACAACAACCCCGTGGCCTACCGCGTGGACCTCAAGCCCGAGCACATGCTGGAGCTGGCCGACTGCGAGCAGGTCGTCGCCGTCAAGGAAAGCACGGGCGACATCCGCCGCATCACCGACCTGCGCAACACCGTGGGCGACCGCTACCAGATCTTCTGCGGCGTGGACGACCTGGCCTACGAGGCCCTGGCGCTGGGCTGCGACGGCCTGGTGGCTGGCGTGGGCTGCGCCTTCCCGCGCGAGACCGTGGCGCTGTACGACCTGATGAAGGCCGGCAAGTTCGCCGAGGCCCTGGCGCTGTACCAGTGGATGACGCCCATGCTGCACCTCGACGTGTCGAACAAGCTGGTGCAGAACCTCAAGCTCATCGACGCCCTGGTGGGCGTGGGCACCGAGCATGTGCGCCTGCCACGCATGCCGCTGGTGGGCGCCGAGCGCGAGTTCGTCACCACTGTCGTGCAAAAGGCCCTGGCCCACCGCCCCGACGCATACCGTTCGGTGGCCTAGGCACCTTGTAAACGCAAGGACGACGCCTCCGCGCCACCCTGCCCCCTCGCCGCACACGCCCTGGACATGCCTTTGGCGGCGTCAAGCAGTCGGGCCTGGGTCGCGAGGGCTCGCACCATGGCATGGATGACTATGTGGAGATCAAGTACCTGTGCATGGGGGACATCCTCCAGTGAGGGGCATCGGCTAAATGCTATTATTTTTATAGCTTCTTTCGCATACCAGTAAAGCGTTAAATGCCAAAAACATGAAATTTTTTACTTCTATAAGTCTATCGTTGCTGGTTGAATATCTTATGAATCAGGCTAATCCAGACAAAGGCCGCTTCGAACTCTGGCAGACTCCCGGCGCGGTTCAGCCGAACCGGTCTGTATCCAGACACCGTCGCCCATAGACACCAGGCTATCCGCCTGGCGCCCAGGGCATTTTTCCGCACCCCTTACCGGAACCTTCGCTATGCAATACCCCTCCCTGAAATCCACCCTCGTAGCCGCCGCAGCCATCGCCTGCGCCGCTTCGGCGTTCGCCCAGGAGCAGGTCGTCAAGATCGGCCACAGCGCCCCCCTTTCGGGCCCCAACACCTTTGCCGGCCGTGACAACGACAACGGCGTGCGCCTGGCCGTCGAAGAACTCAACGCCCGCAAGATCAGCGTCGGCGGCAAAACCCTGAAGTTCGAAGTCATTTCTGAGGACGACCAGTGCGACGCCAAGAACGGCGTGGCCGTGGCCCAGAAGCTCGTGGACGCGGACGTGAAGTACGTCATGGGCCCCTACTGCTCGGGTGTCGCCATTCCTGCCTCGCGTGTGTACGACGGCGGTGGCACCATGGTTTCCACGGTGGGCACCAACCCCAAGGTGACGCAAGGCGGCTACAAGCACCTGTTCCGTATCATCGCCAGCGACTCGCAGATCGGCGGCAACATGGCGGCCTATGCCGCCAATGTGATGAAGGTCAAGAAGGTCGGCGTGGTAGACGACCGCACCGCGTTCGGCCAGGGCGTGGCCGAAGAGTTCGCCAAGGAAGCACAAAAACTGGGCCTGAGCATCGTGGGCCGCGAGTTCACCAACGACAAGGCCACCGACTTCATGGCCATCCTGACCAGCCTGAAGGCCAAGCAGCCCGAAGCCATCTTCTACGGCGGCTATGCGCCCCAGGCCGCGCCCATGGCCCGCCAGATGAAGCAACTGGGCATCAGCGCCAAGCTGCTGGGTGGCGACACGCTGTGCAGCCCCGAAATGGGCAAGCTCGCCGGCGATGCCGTGAACGACTTCGTCTACTGCGCCTATGCCGGCATGCTGATGGACGCCAACGACACCACAAAGGCCTTCCAGGAACGCTACAAGAAGCGCTTCAACCTGAACCCCGACGTGTACGGCCCGGCCTACTACGATCAGGTCATGTTCATCGGCGAAGCCATGCACAAGACCGGCTCGATCGCCCCCGCCAAGGTGGGCGACTGGATGCGCAAGAACCCCTACAAGGGCGTGATGGGCGAATACGGCTATGACGACAAAGGCAACCGCCTGAAGGCGCCCACCGTGGTCAACACCTTCAAGGGTGGCAAGCCCGCCCCCCTGGCCAGCCACTAAGCGCCTGCGCCCATGGCCCCACCGGCGGGGTCATGGGCACGCCACCGATATCGGGCGCCAATAACTCCGGGATTCCCCCATGAAACGCATCCAGATCATTGACTCCCACACCGGCGGCGAACCGACGCGGCTGGTGATTGACGGCTTTCCTGACCTCGGCACGGGCAGCATGACCGAACGCCGTGCCCTGCTGGCGCAGCAGCACGACGCCTGGCGCGCCGCCACGGTGCTGGAGCCGCGCGGCAACGACGTGATCGTAGGCGCCCTGCTCTGCGAGCCGCAGGACCGGGCCAACACCGCCGGGGTGATCTTCTTCAACAACGCCGGGTACCTGGGCATGTGCGGCCACGGCACCATCGGCCTGGTGGCCTCGCTGGCCTACCTGGGCCGCATCCAGCCGGGCACGCACGGCATCGAGACGCCCGTGGGCACCGTCACCACCACGCTGCACGAGGATGGCTCGGTCAGCGTGCGCAACGTGCCAGCCTACCGCCAGCACCATCGCCTGCAAGTTGAGGTGCCGGGCCATGGCACCGTGACGGGCGACGTCGCCTGGGGCGGCAACTGGTTCTTCCTTGTCGCCGAGCACCCGCAGCGCGTGGAAAGCAGCAACATCGAAGCCCTCACCGAATTCGCCTGGGCCATTCGCCAGGCACTCGAATCCCAGGGCGTGCGCGGCGACGATGGCGGCGTGATTGACCATGTGGAGCTGTTCGGCGACGACGCGCACTTTGACAGCCGCAACTTCGTGCTCTGCCCCGGCCGCGCCTACGACCGCTCGCCCTGCGGCACGGGCACCAGCGCCAAGCTCGCCTGCCTGGCCGCCGACGGCACGCTGCAGCCCGGGCAGGTCTGGCGCCAGGCCAGCATCATCGGCAGCCATTTCGATGCCAGCTACGAGTGGCAGGACGGCAAGGTCATCCCCACGCTGCGCGGCCGCGCGCACATGAGTGCGGAAGCAACACTGCTCATTGAAAAAGACGACCCGTTCGGATGGGGCATCCGTCTGTGAGCTCCAGGGTGAATCGACATTCAAACGCCCTCGTCGCCAAGGCCCTGGGCTGCACATGGCTAGGCGCGAGCCGCGCCGTGTATCGGGATACACCAGCGGCGAGCAACAACGCCAGGGGCGGCCCAGGGCCTTGGCCCGAAGGGTTGCCCATAGCAGCCCGCCAGGCGTCGTTGCTCCTCGGTTGCTGGTGCCTACCAGCGCCCTCCTCGCGCCTAGCCTTGCGGGCTGCTATGGGCAACGACGGGGGCGTTTGAATGTCGATTCACCCTGACGTCATCGTCATCGGCGCCGGCATCGTCGGCGCCGCCTGCGCCCACGAACTGGCCGCCGCCGGCCTGTCGGTGCATGTGATCGACGCACGCAAGGGCGGCGCCACCAACGCGGGCATGGGCCACCTCGTGGTAATGGACGACAACCCCGCCGAGCTCGCGCTGAGCCAGTCGTCCATCGACCTCTGGCACCAATGGGGCCCGCGCATGAACGCGGACCAGCCCACCTGCCAGTTCACCAACTGCGGCACCCTGTGGGTAGCGGCCAACGCCGAGGAAATGGCCGCCGCCGAGGAAAAGCAGGTGCGCCTGCGCGCGCATGGCATCGCCTGCGAGCTGCTCGGCCCGGCCGCGCTGGCGGCTGCCGAGCCGCTGCTGCGCCCGGGCCTGGCGGGCGCGCTCAAGGTTGGCGGCGACAGCGTGGTCTACGCCCCCAACGCCGCCGAATGGCTGATCACGCATGCGCCGCGCCCCATCCGCTTCGAGCAGGCCGAGGTCACACGCATTGAGGGGCGCAGCGTTCGCTTGGCCGACGGCGGCACCCGCAGCGCGGGCGCCGTTCTGCTGGCCGCTGGCATCGAGGCCCCGCGCCTGTGCCCCGGCCTGCCCATCCGCCCCAAGAAGGGGCATCTGGCCATCACCGAACGCCACCCCGGCCTGCTGCGCCACCAGCTCGTGGAGCTGGGCTACATCACCAGCGCGCACCACAGCGACGGCACCTCGGTGGCCTTCAACCTGCAGCCCCGGCCTACGGGGCAGCTGCTGCTCGGCTCGTCACGCCAGTTCGACACCACCGACCCGGCCGTGGGAAACCCCATCCTCGCGCGCATGCTGCGCCGCGCGCTCGACTACGCGCCCGGCCTGGCCGATCTCGCCATCATCCGCACCTGGACGGGCTTTCGCGCCGCCACGCCGGACAGCCTGCCGCTCATCGGCGCGCACCCGGGCCACGAGGGCCAGTGGCTGGCCGTGGGGCACGAGGGCCTGGGCGTGACCACGGCCCCCGCCACCGCGCGTCTGATCGCCGCCCAGATCACAGGCGCCACGCCAGCCATCGACCCCGCACCCTACGCCGCCACGCGCTTCGGTCTGTGAACATGACTTCCTCCGTGCACATCCACATCGACGGCCAGGCGCTGGCCGTGCCCACGGGCAGCAGCGTGGCCGCCGCGCTGGCCGCCACGCCCACGGGCTGCTCGCGCCTGTCGGTCAGCAGCGAGCCGCGCGCGCCGTTCTGCGGCATGGGCATCTGCCATGAATGCCGCGTCACCATCGACGGCCGCCGCCAGCTCGCCTGCCAGACGGTCTGCCGCGAAGGCATGCGCGTCGACACCGGCACCACCACGCACCGCCCATGAACAGCGCACCGTTCCCCATCGCCGCGCCCGTCCGGCGCTGCGACATCCTCATCATCGGCGCCGGCCCGGCCGGCATGGCGGCGGCACTGGCCGCCGCGCCCAGCGGCGGCGCCATCATGCTGGTGGACGACAACCCCGCCCCCGGCGGCCAGATCTGGCGCGACGGCCCCGGCGCCCACCTGCCGCCGCTGGCGCGCACACACCGCGAACGCCTCGCCGCAGCCCCCAACGTGCGCGTGCTCACCGGCACGCGCGTGGTCGGCCTGGGCGATGGAGCACAGCCGGGCGACGCGCCCGCGCTGCTGCTTGAAGACGGCGAGCGGGGCTGGACCCAGCACTGCGGCCGCCTCATCCTGTGCACCGGCGCGCGCGAGCTGCTGCTGCCCTTCCCCGGCTGGACGCTGCCCGGCATCACCGGCGCGGGCGGCCTGCAGGCGCTCATCAAGGCCGGGCTGCCGGTGCGCGGCCAGCGCATCGTCATCGCGGGCAC
>DMZZ01000262.1:0-3235 GCA_003484805.1 Comamonadaceae bacterium
AGATGTAGAACGAGAAGGCATACACGCTCTCGGGCGGCACGTCCCACCACTTGCGCGTGCTGCCCGAGCGCAGGTCCGGCGGCACATGGATGGTCAGACTCTTCGGCGCACTCCACCAACCGAAGCCGAGCAGCAGCGCCACCGCGAACAGCGCGCCGGCGCCCAAGCGCAGCGTCTTCACGTGCGCCTGCAGATGCGCAACCTCGTTCTTGAAACGACTCATGGCGCACCTCGATCGGCATTGCGCCGGGTCGTCCAGTAGCCCGAGCGGGTGACGAGGCGCTGGCCGCCCAGGAGCGCTGCCAGCGCCGGATTCCGCAAGGCCAGCCGCCACTGGAGCTGCCGGTACAGCCAGGTGTCGGGCCGACCGCGCTTCTGCGCGCGCAGGAAGCCGCCGCCGACGAAAACGCCCAGCGCGATGCCGGCGACGATCAGCGTGGGCACCATGGCGATGCTGTGCGTGAGCCAGGCCAGCGGCAGGCCGAGCGCGAACCCGGCTGCGGCAGACAGGCCGGCGCAGATCCACAACTCATCGGCGGTCAGCCCGCGCACGACCACCGGCTGGCGGTTCAGCCGGTGCGGCAGGAAGGTCACCAGCGTGTCGCGCGGGGTCTCCGAAGGATCGGCCATCGCTTGCCGCCCTTACAGCACGCCGGTGGCTTTGGTGAGCAGCCAGATGCCGACCACCAGCAGGATCGCGCCCACGGCGACCGTCAGGCCGAACTGGCCCCAGGTGGCGCGGCCGGTGTGGATCTCCGAGTAGCGTGTGTAGGCGTGATAGCAGACACCGATGAACATCGAGGCGACCACGAGCAGCGCGATCAGCAGCACGATGTCGTAGCCGTAGTTCTGCAAGGTCTGCAGGATGCCGCTGCCTTGGCCGCGCGATGGGTCTTCCATGGTCGGCAGGCCCTGCGCGAAGGCCGACAGCGGTAGGCCCGCGAGCGCCAGCGGCAGCAGCGGTGCGGCGATGCGGGACGGGATGCGATGGGATGTCGTTGGAGTGTTCATGGCGCATGGCCCTTCGTGACGGTCAGGAGAGGAGGAAGAACGTCAGCACCAGGTACATCGCCACGAAGCGCACGACGACGGCGAGGAACTGACGTTCAGTGATGCGGTGCTCGGCCCAGCCGACGTAGGCGGTGCGCATGGCCCACACGCCCCACAGCAGCAACACGGCGAACACGAAGCCCAGCACCACGGCAGCGACGGCCGAAGGCGCAAAGCCGCCGTTGGCCTGGAAGGCGGCGACCTGATCGGCAGAGGGCGTCATGGCGACGGCTCCTCGTCGTCGGCGCGGTCACGGCGAACGTAATCGCCGGCCAGCGGGACGGGATCGCGCGGCTGGGCGCGCTGGGGCACGAGGTAGTCCTGCACGCCGGTACGCACGCGCGTCAGGTCGGCACGCAGCCGGGCGTAGTCGAAGTGGTAGCGGGCGCGCGCCTGCGGTGTGGTACTGGCGGCGTGCTCGGCCAGGCGGTCGATCAGGTCGAGTTGGCGGGCGAGCGCGGCCAGTTGCTCGTGTTCAGCGGCAGCATCGCCGGCCGATGCGGGCGATGCGCCGGCCAGCGCGATGATCAGCGCCAAGGCCAAGGCCGGCACACGGCGGCAAGGGGGCAGCGGGTTGCCAAGGGGTATCATCACGCCGTTCCGCAGTCGTCTGGATGGTGGGATGCTGCGGTGGTCGGCTGGAATCTGCCGCAAACAATCGGAACGGGCTGCGAACCGGATTCACGTGATCTACTTCGTAGAGTACCAAGCTAGCGCTTGCCGTGTCCGGCGTGCCCTGCGCCGGAGCAGCCAATCCACGACCGGGGCGAGCGCCGTTGGCAGCACCTGCACTTCTTCCAGTTTCGCGTCTCATCGATGCCCACCGCCGTGGGTGGGGTGCACGCGGTGAACTTCAGCGCGGCGCGGCGGCCGTGTGTGGACGAGACTAACGCCCGTCGCGGCCAGCGCTCTACGTGACGTTGTTCCATAATACCGATGCGCGGCGCTTGCTGTTCGCCACGCCGGGCCGGGATGCCCAGACCTTTGCGACGTTCGCAGCCGATCTGCGTGCGTATGGTGGCGAGCCCGACGCGATCACCGACATTGGTATCGACTGCCCAGGGCCTTCCAGGCGGGCGCGGCCAAGCAGCATCCGCAGGCGCGCCTCGCCTTCGATCCATTTCATGTGGTGGCGCTGGCCAGTCGGGCGCTCGACCAGGTTCGGCGTGCGGAAGTGAAGCTCGCGCCGGAGCTAAAAGGCAGTCGTTGGGCGTTGCTCAAGCGCGCGGCGCACTGGTATCGCAAACAGATCGACAGCATGCATTGGCTGCAGCGCAGCGGCCTGAAGACAGCGCGTGCCTTGCGCCTGAAAGAGGCATTGCGCCAACGCTATCAAGCACGCCCCGCACCGGATGACGCCGCTAGCCTGCTCGACCGCTGGATCTCGTAGGCACGTCGCTGCCGGCAGCGGACGAATGGCTTCGCCTTCGCTNNCCGCTGATTTTAAAAGCGGCAAATCAATCAGCCGCCGCGAGCAACTCGCGGTAGCCATTCCCCTCACTACAGGTGCACCTCTCCTGCGTTCGTCAGTAAATGCGGGCGTGCCATCCACCGATTCGACAGCGCGAATAGTGTCACCAGTTGCGCCGTGTTATTCGCCAGACCCCTCCTGCCGTCTCGATGGCATACACAACTTAAACTTTTCTGCAGCGCTCTTGGTGGGCGCCACAGCTCCGGCGTAGAGGCTGAGCAGCAGGCTCACCTCGTTGCGGGCCATCGCGTCCTAGACAGTGGAGGCGCCGCGATCAGTCGATGAGAGGTGTGCGTCGAGCGCCGACTTGACCTTGCCCATGTACGCCTCGGCGCTGCCTCGCTTGCGGAGAGCGCCAGGATCTTCTCCGATGGCCAGTCGAACTTGCCGAGGTTGGTGACCAGGAAGAAGGCATGCACCAACAGGTCATCGGGGCGTTCCTGCACCACCAGCACCACGCGCCGTGGCGTCGGCCAGGAACCAGCCTGGTACTCAAGGTCGTGGCACCACTCCCGAGGCTGCTCGGGTTGACGGCCCGGTGGCCGCTTCAGGTGCGGTGCCGCCAGCTTCTGCAGGCCGATGTGGCTGCGCAGCAGGCCACCCACCATGTCGCCCGTTTCGGCCAGCGAAGCCACCAGCGGTGAGTAAATCCGTGCGCTGTAAAGCCCATGAAACGCCGAGCCACCCTAGTGGCCGTGGACATCGATCGGCACG
>DMZZ01000130.1:0-5370 GCA_003484805.1 Comamonadaceae bacterium
CGCCACCTCGGCACGCCTCAACGGCAAGCCCTCGGTGGGCATGGGCGTGCAGCTCTCGCCCTCGGGCAATGCGCTGGCGGCCGGCAAGGCCGTGCGCGACAAGATGACCGAGCTAGAGCGCTACTTTCCGCAGGGCATGAAGTGGGCCATCCCCTACGACAGCTCGCGCTTCGTCGATATTTCCATCACCCAGGTGGCCACCACCCTCGTCGAGGCCGTGGCGCTGGTGTTCCTGGTGATGTTCCTGTTCCTGCAGAACCTGCGCTACACCATCATCCCGACCATCGTCGTGCCGGTGGCGCTGCTGGGGACGTTTGCCACGCTGATGGCGCTGGGCTTTTCCATCAACGTGCTGACGATGTTCGGCATGGTGCTGGTGATCGGCATCGTGGTGGACGACGCCATCGTGGTGGTGGAAAACGTCGAGCGCATCATGAGCGAGGAGGGATTGCCGCCGCTGGAGGCAACGCGCAAGGCCATGGGCCAGATCTCGGGCGCCATCGTCGGTGTGACCGTGGTGCTGATCTCGGTGTTCGTGCCGCTGGCCTTCTTCGCAGGCTCGGTGGGCAACATCTACCGCCAGTTCGCGGCGGTGATGGTGTCATCGATCGCCTTGTCGGCCTTTCTGGCCCTGTCGCTCACGCCCGCGCTGTGCGCCACGCTGCTCAAGCCGGTGCAGGCGGGGCACCACCATGCCAAGAAAGGTTTTTTTGGCGGTTTCAACCGGGGGTTCTCGCGCACCGCCAAGGGCTATGAAAACCTGGTGGCGCGCATCCTGCGCCGCGCGCCGCGCACCCTGATCTTGTACGCCGCCATCGTGGCCGCCGCCGCCGTGGTCTACCTGCGCCTGCCCACGTCCTTTCTGCCCAATGAAGACCAGGGCACGATGCTGGTGAACGTGCAGCTGCCGCCCGGCGCCACGCAGGAGCGCACGCGCGCCGTGATGGAACAGGTCGAGGCCTACATGCTGAAGCAGCCCGAGGTGCAGAGCATGGTCGGCGTGCTGGGCTTTTCCTTCTCGGGCCAGGGGCAGAACGCGGCGCTGGCCTTTGTCACGCTGACCGACTGGTCCCAACGCTCGGGTCCCGGCAGCAGCGCCGAGGCCGTGGCCGGGCGCGCCTTCGGCGGGCTCTCGGGCATTCGGGATGCCTTCATTTTCCCGCTCAGCCCGCCACCCATTCCCGAACTGGGCGCAGCCTCGGGCTTCAGCTTCCGCCTGCAGGACCGCGCGGGCCTGGGCCGCGAGGCCCTGCTGGGCGCGCGCAACCAGCTGCTGGGCATGGCCGCGCAGAGCAAGATTCTGGCGCAGGTACGCCCGGATGGGCTGGAAGATGCGCCGCAGCTGCAGCTCGACATCGACCGCGACAAGGCCAGCGCCCTGGGCGTGGGCTACGACGCGATCAACAGCGCCATCGCCACGGCGCTCGGTTCGAGTTATGTCAACGACTTCCCCAACGCCGGCCGCCTGCAGCGCGTGGTGGTGCAGGCCGACGCACCTGCGCGCATGCAACCCGATGACCTGTTGCGGCTCAACGTGCTCAACAGCCAGGGCAAGGCCGTGCCCCTGTCGGCCTTTGCCTCCACGCGCTGGGTGTCGGGCGCGATGCAGACCGTGCGCTACAACGGCTACCCGTCCATGCGCATCAGCGGCGCGGCAGCCCCGGGCCAGAGCACGGGCGCTGCCATGGCCGAGATGGAGCGCCTGGCGGCGCAGCTGCCCGCTGGCCTGGGCTTCGAGTGGACGGGCCAGTCGCGCGAGGAAAAGCTGGCCGGTTCGCAGGCCATGATTGTTTATGCCTTCGCCATCCTGGCGGTGTTCCTGTGCCTGGCGGCGCTGTACGAAAGCTGGTCGATTCCGTTCGCGGTGATCCTGGTGGTGCCACTGGGCGTGCTCGGGGTGCTGCTGGCCACGCTGATGCGGGGCTACGCCAACGATGTGTACTTCCAGGTGGGGCTGGTGACCATCATTGGCCTGTCGGCCAAGAACGCCATCCTGATCATCGAGTTCGCCAAGGACCTGCAGGCCCAGGGCAAGAGCGTGATCGAGTCGGCCCTCGCCGCCGCCCACCTGCGGTTCCGGCCCATCGTCATGACCTCCATGGCGTTCATGCTGGGCGTTCTGCCGCTCGCCCTGGCCACGGGTGCGGGCTCGGCCAGCCAGCGTGCCATCGGCACCGGCGTGATTGGCGGGATGATCACCGGCACGGCGCTGGCCGTGTTCTTCGTGCCAGCATTTTTCGTGCTGGTGCGCGGCCTGTTCAAGGGCAGCGCGCGCCAGCGGCAATTCGATGCCCAGCATGCGCACCAGACCGGCGCGGGGGATGACCATGCGTAAAACTCTGCAGACTGTGACCTCGCGCTCCGGCGCCCTTGCACGCACCCCGATGGCCGCCGCCTGCGCCGCACTGGTGCTGGCCGGCTGTTCCATGATGCCTGTGTACGAGCGCCCGCCCGCACCCGTGGCGACGCAGTGGCCCACCCTGGGCGGTGCCCTGCCGGCGGATGCCACGGCCCGTGCCGCCGGGGGTCTGCCCTGGCAGGCGTTCGTTGTCGATGCCCGCCTGCGCACCCTGATCGAGCAGGCCCTGGCCGGCAACCGCGACCTGCGCATGGCCGCGCTGGCCATTGAGCAGGCGCGCGCCCAGTACCAGATCCGCGCCGCTGACCAGACGCCCACGCTGAACCTGGCCGCCGCCGGAAACCGCCAGCCTGCCTCGGGTGGCGGCATCAGTAGCACCTACACCGTGGGCCTGGCCATGGCGAGTTGGGAGATCGATTTTTTTGGCCGCATTGCCAGTCTCAAGGAGGCCGCATTGTCGCAGTATCTGGCCACCGAGGAGGCCCGGCGTGCCGTGCAGACCAGCCTGATTGCCGCCGTGGCGAATGCCTGGCTGAGCCTGCAGGCCAACGACGAATTGCTGGCGCTGACCCAGCGCACGCTGGTCACGCGCGAGGATTCGCTGCGCCTGGTTCGCCTGCGCTTTGACCAGGGGGTGGCTTCGGCCCTGGACCTGCGCCAGGCCGATTCGCTGGTGGCGACGGCGCGGGTGGCGCTGGCGCAGCAGCAACGCCTTCGGGCGCTGGACGTGAATGCACTCACCCTGTTGACCGGCCAGCCCTTGCCCGCTGAGCTCCTGGACAGCCAGGGCGGCAGCGATCCGCTGTTTGCCCCGGTGCCCGAAGGCCTGCCCTCGGACCTGCTGGCGCGCCGTGCCGATGTGCGCCAGGCCGAGCAGTTGCTGATGGCTGCCAACGCCAGCATTGGTGCGGCGCGCGCAGCCTTCTTTCCGCGCATTGCCCTGACCGCGAGTGCGGGCACGGCCAGCAACGCGCTCTCGGGCCTGTTCAAGGACGGCTCCTGGGGCTGGACCCTGGCACCCCAGGCCCTGCTGCCGATTTTCGACGCCGGGCGCAACCAGGCGGGGCTCGATTCCGCCCTGGCAGGACGCGAAATAGCCCTGGCGCAGTATGAAAAATCCATCCAGACTGCGTTCCGCGAAGTGTCCGACGCGCTGGCAGGCCGCGCCACCCTGGGCGACCAGTGGCAGGCCCAGCAGGCGCAGGCCGAGGCCGAAGCCGACCGCTTCCGGCTGGCCGATCTGCGTTACCGCAACGGTGTCGCCAGCTCCCTGGAAGTGCTCGATGCCCAGCGAGCACTGTTCGCCAGCCAGCAGGCGCTGGTGCAGACCCGGCTGGCGCTGCGCCAGAACCAGGTGCTTTTGTACAAAGCGCTGGGCGGCGGTTGGGAGTTTCCTCCAGGGCAGACCGACCGGACAGGCGGCTGAGCCGTCAGGCTGCTACTGCCACCGTCTCGTTCAGCACGCCAGGCCCGGGTTGCGGGCTGCACACGGCCCGACCCGTGGCAGCATCGAGCACGACGATGCCGCAGGCGGCCTGCTTGGCTTCGTGCTTGGCCTGCGCGGCCAGGTTGGCCACTTCTTCGGCATGGTGGAGCAGGCCCGGCGGAATGCGCGCCGCGCCCATCGACAGCGTGGTGCACGGAAAGAACCGCTGCACGCCATGCCGGTCTTCGGCATGGATGCCGCCGACCTGGCGGGCTGTGTCATCGAAAAGGCTCCGGGCTTCGAGCGCGAATTCGTCCACGATGCTGCGGCATCGCTCCAGCCAGTCGGTGCTCTGGAAAAGGATCAGAAAGTCGTCACCGCCCACATGGCCGACGAAGTCACGCCGCGCATCGCAATGGGCCACCACCAGGCGCGCCACCAGCCGGATCATCTCGTCGCCGCGCCAGTAGCCATACTGGTCGTTGAAGGGCTTGAAGTGGTTGAGGTCGGCATAGCAGGCCACGAAGCCATTGCCGCTTTCGAGCAGCCGCTCGATGTGCATGCTGATGGGTATGTTGCCAGGCAGGAAGGTCAGCGGGTTGGCATGGCGTGCCGCCTCGATGCGCGCCTCGGTCACCGCGCGCACCAGCTTGTCGCCCGTGCCCAGGCCGATGTAGCGGCCGTTGTCGGTGACGATGAAGCCGTCGCTGAGGTAGCGCTGGTCCTGCGAGGTCAGGATGCCGATGAGCTGGTCCACGTCGCAGTCCAGCTCGACGATGCGGGGAGCGGGGTTGGCGAAGGCCATGCAGGCCTTGCGGCCATGCACTTCGCGGAAGTACAGCGTGGCGTAGTGGTTCACGAACTGCTGGCGGTTGATCAGTGCCACGGGGCGCTCGTCTTCCACCACGGCCATGGCATGCAGCTCGGGGTGGTGCATGAACAGCTGGGCCACGGCGTCGTTCGGGGTGTCGGGTGTGGCGGTGGGGGCCTGCACCACCTGCAGACCCCGCAGGATGCCGGGGCGCGCCGATTGCGTGAGGTGGGGCAGCACGGCCACGCGGCGGTCCTGCATCACTTCGAGGGCCGGGCCGTCAAGGGCTGGCCGGGCGGTCCGGGCGGGACGTCCCAGCAGCCAGCCCTGGCCGTAGGGGATGTCGAGGTCACGCAGCACGCGCAGGTCGTCCTGGGTTTCGATGCCCTCGGCCACGAGCTGGGTGCCGAACATGTCGGCAATGCCTTTGATGGCGCGCAGCATTTGCAGGTTCTCGGGCTGTTCGACAAGGTCGTGTATGAAATATTTGTCGATCTTCACGTAGTCGGGTTTGACTTCCGACCACAGCCGCAGGCTGGAGCGTCCGTCGCCAAAGTCGTCCAGCGCCAGGCGCATGCCGGCGGCGTGCACGGCCTTGACGGCCTGGCGCAGCGGAACCATGTCGGTTACGCGGTCGTGCTCGGTGATTTCCAGCACCAGCATCCGGGGCAAAACGCCGAAGTCGCGCAGGGTCGCGCTCAGCTTGCCTGCGCCGCACAGCGCCACGCCGCGGACCAGCGCATCGGCACTGATGTTCACGAACAGCCGCCCTGC
>DMZZ01000357.1:0-6473 GCA_003484805.1 Comamonadaceae bacterium
TGCCCGCGCCGTCGCTGCTGGAAGTGGTGCTGGCCAGCGTCAACATCATGGAGGTGCGCATCACCCGCAGCCGCATGGCCGGTGACCCGCCCGAGGTGGTGATCGCCCCGCAACTGGCGCACCTGGGGCTGATGGACTTTTATCGCGCCGAAGAGGCCATTGCGGAGGGGCAGCGGGCGGCGGAAAAGACGCTGCCGTTTTTTCAGCAGTTGGGGTTGGGGGCGGTGTAGACGGTTCCGTCTTTGCTCACACGGTGCACGTTGCGCGCCCGCGTCTTTTAGACGATGAACTGGCTGGAAGTCTCATGCCGCAAGGCAGCTTACTTCCAATTGAGATTCAGCTTCCGGTGCGAAGCCGCACAGTCTCGCAGGTACAAATTGATGAGACTCTGATACGGAATGCCAACGTCTTCAGAAATGGTCTTGAAGTACGTGATGGACTCTTCATCGAGCCGAATGGTGATTTGCTTCTTGAGTTGCGCTGCATAGGGATTCTTTCTTGCAGCGGAGAAGTCGTACTCTTTGCGCATGTGGCACCTCTACGGATAGAACCTGGATTCTTGGGTTGTTGCCTTGCGGGCAGAGATGAAGCGAATGATGTTGCCTTCAGCCCGATAGCAATGACACACGACAAGCAGCCGGAGTGAGCTGCTTAAACCAAGAAGAACAAAGCGATCTTCATCCTGTGAGTGGTCCGGGTCGTCTATCAGCTTGGCCCGCTCATCGACGAAAACGGTCTTGGCTTCTTCGAAGCTCACGCCGTGCTTCTTTGCATTGGCAGCGGCTTTCCGTTCATCCCACTCGAAGCGAAGTGTGCTCATCCTGAAAGTGTAACTACATTGTAGTTGGTGCGCAAACAGCCGCGTCTCGGGATTGCGCAAGGCACCAGACGTTGGTGGTGACCCGGCCCGCGTGCCCGCGCCGTGGCTGCTGGAAGTGGTGCTGGCCAGCGTCAACCTCATGCAGGTGCGCATCACCCGCAGCCGCATGGCCGGCGCCCCGCCCGAGGCGGTGATCGTCTCGCAACTGGCGCACCTGGGCCTGATGGATTTCTACCGTGCTGAGGAGGCCATTGCTGAGGGGCAGCGGGCGGCGGAGAAGACGCTGCCGTTTTTGCAGCAGTTGGGGTTGGGGGCGGCGTAGGCGGTTGGGTCGATAGCTACGCAGTGCACAGTGAGCGCCCCGGTCTTGCGGTCGACGAAGAAGCGCATCCGCCTAATGGGGCTACCCGCGTTATTCGGAATGCAAAAATGACTACGGCACAGATGGATAGGCTGACGCATCACTGCCGCCGGAAATGCTAAAGTGGCGACGGACTCGCAAACAGATTTTTTGCCATGCTTCATGGCATGTGAAACAAACGTCCGCAGGAAATGCTCCTCGGTGTTCCTCGCCATTCGGCCACGCGCGATCCTTGCGTTCGCGTAGGAGTGTTTGCGAGTCCAACTAACAAATGAAGCTTGAAGAACTAAAGGCGGCAACTAGTCTGCGCGATGTGGCGACACTTCTGCAGGTCAAGCCCGCCATGCTGTCGTACATCTTATATACGAAGCCAAAGCCTGAGCTATACACCAAATTCGAAATTCCAAAGCGCACTGGCGGCGTTCGCGAAATATCTGCGCCCTATAGTCATTTGAAATTAATTCAACAGAGGCTGGCTGCAATATTGCTTGAATGCACAAAAGAGCTTCGTGAAAAGAACGCAAGCAAATCAAAGAATAAGAACTTTGAAATCCGTAGTGTAGCCCACGGTTTCATGCCAGGTCATAATATTATGACCAATGGACAGTCACACATAACACGGCGATTCGTTTTTAATGTTGATTTGTCTGACTTCTTTGGAAGCATTAATTTTGGCAGAGTAAGAGGTTTTTTTATTAAGGATAATAATTTTGCGTTAGATGAAAAAGTAGCAACAATTCTTGCGCAAATTGCTTGTTATGAAAATAAACTTCCTCAAGGAAGTCCGTGCTCGCCAGTGATATCAAATTTGCTGGGGCATATTCTTGATGTCGCACTCATAGATTTGGCGCGAAAAAACAAGTGTACATACACTAGGTACGCAGACGATCTCACATTTAGCACAAATAGGCGAGTATTCCCATTAGCGATAGCATTTGCTATTCAAGAAGACAAAAATTCTTGGCTTCCGGGGAAGGAACTAATAAGAATAGTTCAACACAATGGATTCGAGTTTAATAAGAAAAAAACTCGCATGCAATACAAGGATTCGCGCCAAGAAGTCACGGGTCTATCTGTGAATCGGAAAGTGAATGTTCCGGCAAGCTACCGATATACCGTCCGAGCTATGGCTAGCAATCTGTTTAGAACAGGGAAGTTCGAGCACATTGTTAGATATAAGAACTCCAGCGGCGAGGAAGTCGTCTCAAAAGTCGATGGCAAGACTAGTCAACTTCTCGGTATGCTTAGTTACATACATCAGGTGGACATGTATAACGAAGCGCTCGCGGTTAAGAATAATCAGCCCCTAGCTGATACCCCAGGCAGGCTTGAATTGTACCGTAGAGCTATTTATTTCGATGCTTTTTATGCGCCGGAGAGAACGGTTGTTGTGTGTGAGGGAAAGACAGATAACACATACATAAAAAACGCCATATACCGTCTTTTTCAAGGTTACCCACTGCTTGGTGAATTGGATGCGGAGGGGAAGCCGCAGTTAAAGATTCGCTTGTTTAAATATGCTGATAGGCGAACGGCATCCATTACAAAACTGAGTGGAGGTGTGGGAGGGTTGTGTCATTTGATAAAATACTATAATTCAGATATAGTACAAAAATTTCGTGCCCCTCCAGCCAAATTTCCGGTAATATTATTAATTGACAATGATTCGGGTGCTGATTCGGTTTATGGTGCGATAGCAGGAATTTTAAATATACAAAAACCTAAAGGAAAGAAGCCGTTTATTCATGTTTACGAAAACCTTTACGTAGTACCGACTCCATTTGGATTAGATGGCGAGAAAACAAGCATTGAAGACTTTTTCGATCAAGCTACACGGGCTACTCAATTGAACGGAAAAAGTTTTGAACGAAAAAATGATGCAGACAATCAGCATCACTATGGGAAGGCTGCCTTTGCTCGCGACGTAATTTCTAAAAATGCCTCAACTATTAATTTCGATGGCTTTAGGCCAATTCTAGATAGAATTGAGGCTGTAATGAAAGACTACGTCGGACGAATTCATCAGCTTGCGGGCTGAATAGTGGTATAGATCTGTAAATGTCGTCTTTGGGGCGATAGTTGCACAACGGTCCATCGTTAGCGGTGTCCAAGAAGCTGCCTTAGCAGCTACAACCCAAACCGCAATTCCCGACGATTGGCGGTATAACTGCGCACCTCCAGCCTTCAATGCGAAGGGCCTGCAAGCCATCCATCCCGCCTGCAAACTCCCAATTTGATAGCTTCTAGCGCTTACCCATCAAGCGTTTGAGCCACTTTTTATCCAAAACCCCATGTCTTTCCCTGCTTTCCTGCGCACGCGCTGGGCCGCGCTACAGCCGGTGTGGGCACGCATGCTGCGCCGGCCTGAAAAGCTGCTCTCGCTGCACAGCCTGCTCTGGGCGTTCATCGCCGCCGGGCTGGCGCTGGTGCTGGTTGTGCTGGTGCTCATCCCGTTCACGCCCGCCATCAGCGACATCCGCAAGGCCAAGACGGAGCAGCCGGCGCAGCTGGTGGCGGCTGATGGCAAGTTGCTGGCCGAGTACCGCTGGGTAAACCGCGCGTGGGTGCCGCTCGCCGAGATTGCCCCGCCCGTGGTGGACGCGTTGATTGCCACCGAGGACCACCGTTTCTATGGCCACTGGGGCCTGGACTGGCGGCGCACGGCGTCGGCGGTGGTGCGCACGCTGGGGGGCGACAAGCAGGGCGGCTCCACCATCACGCAGCAGTTGGCGCGCAACCTGTACCCCGAGGACATTGGCCGCGCGCCCACGCTCACGCGCAAGATCAAGGAGGCCATCACGGCGCTGAAGATCGAGGCGCTGTACTCCAAGGACGAAATCCTGGAGACCTACCTGAACACGGTGCCCTTCCTCTACAACGCCTACGGCATCGAGATGGCGGCGCGCACGTATTTCGACAAGTCGGCCGACAAGCTCAACGTGCTGGAGAGCGCCACGCTCATCGGCATGCTCAAGGGCACGGCCTACTACAACCCGGTGCTGAACCCCGAGCGTGCCCAGGCGCGGCGCAACACCGTGCTGGCGCAGATGAAGAAGCGCGGCAAGCTGGCCGAGGCGGAATATGCCGCGCTCAGCAAGCGCCCGCTGCGCATCCGCTTCGAGCGGCAGGTGGAGACGGCCGGCCCCGCGCCGCACCTGGCGCAGCAATTGCGCAAGCAGCTCATCGACTGGGCCGACCGCAATGGCTACAGCCTGTATGCCGACGGCCTGGTGATCCGCTCCACCATCGATTACCGCCTGCAGCAGCTCGCCAACCAGGCCGTGGCGCGCCAGGGGCGGGCGCTGCAGGGAGTGGCCGACACGGCCTGGGCCGCGCGCAACGCGTGGAACCCCAAAGGCCCGCTGGTGCAGCAGCTGGTGCGCGAATCGGCGCGCTACGAAGCCGCCGTGGCCAAGGGCGCTGCGCCCGAAGATGTGCTGAAGGACCTGTTGGGCGACGCCGCCTTCCTGCGCTCGCTGCGGCAAGAGAAGACGCGCGTGCAGGCTGGCTTCATGGCCATGGACCCGCGCACGGGCGAGGTGCGCGCCTGGGTGGGCAGCCGCGACTTCGCGCAAGACCCGTTCGACCACGTGCAGGTGGCGCGCCGCCAGCCGGGCTCCACCTTCAAGCCCTTTGTGTACGGCGCCGCGTTCGACAAGGGCCTGCTGCCCACCGACACGCTGATGGACGCCGCCGTGGAGATCCCGCTGGGCAACAAACAGGTGTGGCGCCCCACGGACGGCAACAAGCCGCCCAGCGACATGCCCATGACGCTGAGCGACGGCCTGGCGTTTTCCAAGAACACCATCACCGCGCAGGTCATGCAGCAGGTGGGCCCGCTGCGCGTGGCGCAACTGGCGCGCGCCATGGGCGTGCGCGAATCCAAGCTGGACGTGGTACCGTCGCTGGCCCTGGGCACCAGCCCGGTCAGCCTCAAGGAAATGGTGGCGGCCTACGGCGCCATCGCCAGCGGTGGCAGCTACCGCGCGCCCCGGGTCATCACGCGCATCGAAGACAAGAACGGCAAGGTGCTGGAAGACTTTGCCCCCACCGCACCCGAGCGTGTACTGGGCCTGACGGCGGCGCAGCAGTTGCGCGACGCCATGCGTGGCGTGGTGGACAAGGGCACGGGCGTGGCCATCCGCAGCCGCTACGGCATCAGCGCCGATGTGGCCGGCAAGACCGGCACCACGCAGGACAACACCGACGGCTGGTTCATCCTGATGCACCCGCAACTGGTGGCGGGCGCGTGGGTGGGCTTCAACGACGGGCGCATCACCCTGCGCAGCGACTACTGGGGCCAGGGCGCGCACAGCGCGCTGCCCATGGTGGGCGAGGTGTTCCAGCAGGCGCTGCGCGCCAAGGTGATCGACAGCAAGCAGCGCTTCATCGACGAGGAAGAGAGCAACTGGGTGGGCAGCGCCGTGGCCGGTGTGCGCAACTGGGTGTACGACCTGTTCGGCCGCGGCACCGACGGGCCGGAGGGGCCGGAGCGCACCACAGGCGCCTTGCCGGTGCCCGGCACCGCGCCGGCCGAAGCCGAACGCCCCGAGATCACCGAAGCCCCGCTGGTGCCGCTGGAAAGCGCGACACCCCGGGCGCAGCCCCTGCCGCCCGTCACCTACGACGAGGAGCCGGAGGCCGCCCGCCCGGAGATGGCGCCAGTGCCGCAACAGGGCGTGGTGATTACAACTCCACCTCCGCTGCAGTCTCAGCCGCAGTCGGGCATTGTGGTCACAACGCCGGTGCAGCGCGGCGTGGTGGTGCCAACGCCGGTTCCAGCGCAGGGCAACGTGCCGTTTTTTGTGGAATCGCGCCCCTGAAGGAGCGAAAGCGCCGCTATTCGATATCGACGCAGTGCAGGCCGAAGGCGTCGGCCTTGCGGTCGGCAAAGAAGCGCAGCAGCGTCTCGCGCACGGTGCGGAAGGCCAGTTCGTCCCATGGGATTTCGTCCTCGGTGAACAGGCGCGCCTCGATGGTCTCAAAGCCGGGGTTGAATTGGTCGCTCAGCAGCGTGGCGCGGTAGAACAGGTGCACCTGGCCGACGCGGCGCACGTTCAGCAGGCTGAACAGCGGCCCCATCGTGATCTGGGCGCCGGCTTCCTCGTCGGTTTCGCGGGCTGCGCCCTCGGCGGTGGTTTCATCCAGCTCCATGAAGCCGGCGGGCAGCGTCCACTTGCCCCAGCGCGGTTCGATGTTGCGCTTGCACAGCAGCACGCGGCCGTCCGCCAGCGTGGGCACGGTGCCGACCACGTTCAGGGGGGTTTCGTAGTGCACGGTGTGGCACGTGGG
>DMZZ01000340.1:0-5081 GCA_003484805.1 Comamonadaceae bacterium
GGCAGGATGAGCGTGAGCGGGCCGGGCCAGAACGCATCGACCAGGGCCTGGGCGAAGGTCGGCACCTCGCTGGCGAAATGCGCAATGCCCGAGGCGTCGGCCACGTGCACGATCAGTGGGTGGTCGCTGGGCCGGCCCTTGGCGGCGAAGATCTGCGCCACGGCGGCGTCGCTGCTGGCATCGGCCGCCAGGCCGTACACCGTTTCGGTGGGCAGGCCCAGCAGAGCGCCGCCACGCAGCGCACGTGCCGCAGCGGCCACGGATTCTGGCAGGGAGCCGTCGAGGATCATGGGCGGCTCAAAACGGGGCAATGCCCAGAAGGGCGGCGGCTTGCAGCGCCGTGGCGCGCGCCTGCTGCGCCGTGGGGGCGGTGATATTCAGGTGCCCCATCTTGCGGCCGTGCTTGGCCAGCGTCTTGCCGTACAGGTGCAGGTGCGTGCCGGGTAACTGCAGCACCTCGGCCCAAGGGGGCGTCTGCGCCGTCTCGCCGTGGGCAAACCACAGGTCGCCCAGCAGGTTGAGCATGACGGCGGCGCTGTGCTGGCGCGGCTGCGTCAGCGGCAGGCCGGCCAGGGTGCGCACCTGCAGCTCGAACTGCGAGACGTCGCAGGCGTTCTGGCTGTAGTGGCCGCTGTTGTGCGGGCGCGGGGCGATCTCGTTGACCACCAGGCTGCCGTCCTGCAGCACGAAGAATTCCACGCACAGCACGCCCACGTAGTCAAGGCCGGATGCTATGGAAATCGCAGCTGCCGCCGCTTGACTGGCAAGCGCTGGAGGCAGATTTCCTTCATAAACCTCGGTCACGGCCAGAATGCCGTCACGGTGCAGGTTGCGTTGCACCGGCAAGTGCACGACCGTGCCATCGGCGCCGCGCGCGACGATCACCGAGCATTCCAGCGCCAGTGCCAGCATCTTCTCCAGCACGCAGGGCACCTGGCCCATCGCTTGCCAGGCGGCGGCTAGCTCGGCGGCGGTTTGCACGCGCACCTGGCCCTTGCCGTCGTAGCCCAGGCGGGCTGTTTTCAGAATCCCCGGAAAGAGTGATGCCCCCACGCTCCCCACTGCGTGTGGTTCGCTGCCCCCCGAGGGGGCGCTCGCTTGCTTGGGGCGGCCCGGCGCGGCGCTCGTATCCGCCGACACCGCCGCCAGTTGTTCGGCCGTTTCGATCACGGCGTAGGGTGCGCAGGGCACGCCGCAGCGCACGAAATGGGCCTTTTCCTGGGCGCGGTCCTGCGCCACGGCCACGGCGCGCGCGGCCGGGGCCACGGGGCACTGCCCGGCCAGCGCGGCCAGGGAGACGGCGGGCACGTTCTCGAACTCGGTGGTGATGGCGTCGCTCAGCTCGGCCAAGCGCGCCAGCCCGTCGGGGTCTTCGTAACCGGTCTGGATGTGGTGGTGGCTCACCCGCCCGGCGGGGCTCTCCGGGTCGGCGTCGAGCACGGCCGTGTAGTAGCCCATGGCCTGCGCGGCATGCGCGAACATGCGGCCGAGCTGGCCACCGCCCAGCACACCCAGCGTGCTGCCGGGAGGCAAATAGCGGAGGGGGTGGGCGCTCATGGGGCAGCGGGGGGCAAGGTCATATTGCGCGCCACTTCGGTCTGGGCGGCGCGAAAGGCGTCGAGTTGCTGGCGCAGTGCGGGATTCTCGTTGGCCAACAGCGCCACGGCAAACAGTGCCGCGTTGGCTGCGCCCGCCGCGCCGATGGCAAAGGTGGCCACCGGGATGCCCTTGGGCATCTGCACGATGCTGTGCAGCGAATCCACGCCCTGCAGGTGCTTGCTGGCCACCGGCACGCCCAGCACGGGCACAGGGGTCTTGGCCGCAATCATGCCCGGCAGATGGGCCGCACCACCCGCGCCCGCGATGATCGCCTTGAGTCCCCGGCCCGCAGCGGCCTCGGCGTAGGCGAACATGTCGTCGGGCATGCGGTGGGCCGAAACCACGCGGGCCTCATGCGTGATGCCAAAGTGCTGGAGAATCTCGACTGCGTGCTGCATGGTGTCCCAGTCGCTGCTGGAACCCATGACCACACCGATCTGGATGGGTGTCATAGTGTGAGGAGCAGAACGCCGCGCTGGCCGCCTGCTGCAGAGTGTGAACCCGAGATTTTACTTTTTGCCACCCGCTGCCGGGGAAGGGCCTTTGCATGATGGATATCACCGTAGAAAATTTCGAAGCCGAGGTGGTTGCCGCCTCGATGAACGTGCCCGTGCTGGTGGACTTTTGGGCGCCTTGGTGCGGCCCGTGCAAGTCGCTCGGCCCTGTGCTGGAAAAGCTCGAGACCGACTACGCGGGCCGCTTCAAGCTCGCCAAGATCGACTCCGACCAGGAACAGCAGCTTGCCGCCATGTTCGGCATCCGCAGCATTCCCACCTGCGTGCTGCTGATGAACGGCCAGCCCGTGGACGGCTTCACCGGCGCGCTGCCCGAGGGCAAGGTACGCGAATTCCTCGACAAGCATGTACCCAGCGTCGAAGAGGTGCAGGCCGAGGTCGAGGAAGAGCAGGCCCTGGACGCACTGGCCGAGGGCGATACCGACACCGCGCTGGAAAAGCTCCAGCACGCCGTCGCCACCGACCCGGCCAACGACGATGCGCGCTTTGACTACGTCAAGCTGCTCTTGCAACTGGGCCGCGAGGACGACGCCAAGGTGGCCTTTGCCCCGGTGATTGCCAAGGCGCCCGGCTCGCGCAAACTGGGCGCCCTCAAGGCCTGGATGGATGCTCTTGATTTTGTAGCTGTTGGCGCTTTAGGGACGGATGCTGGAGCCCAATTTGATGTAAAAATTGCCGCCAACAAGCGCGATTTCGAGGCGCGTTTTGGCCGCGCACGCTGGCTCATGGCGCAGCAGCGCTGGCAGGACGCCATGGACGAACTGCTCGAAATTCTCATGCGCGACAAGTCTTGGAACGAGGAGGCGGCGCGCAAGACCTATGTGGCCATCCTGGAAATCATCGAGCCGCCCAAGGCGAAGGTGGCCGACGGCCAGATCCCGCCCGAAGATCCGCTGGTGGCCACCTACCGGCGCCGCCTGAGCTCGGTGGTGCTGAGCTGACGCCAGTGACCCCTGACAAGAGGCCCTGTGGGGCCTTTTGCTTTTGGGCGGGTGGTGGGTTGGGTGGGCTGTAGCGCCATGGCGCCCCAGTGTGTACTGAAAAGTAACGGCTTCCATGGTCTGTACGGTTTCGTACAGACCCTTCAGGCCGCCCCTTGTACAAGAGGATCAGAGCACCGCAGCAATGCGGTTGCGCCCTTGTCATCTGTACCAGGAGCCCGCCATGTCCCGTCCTTTCACCCGTGCCTCCGCGTGGGACACGTCGTCCGTAGGGCAGCCTGCTGACATTTCACTGCTGGAGCTGTCCCACCTGGGTGAGCATCTGGCGCACTGCGGTGCGTTGCGTGGGCCACGGGACCGTTTTCTGGCCGGGGCCGCATGGCTCCAGGCGATGGTCGCAGAGCATGTGGTCACCGTAGCGCTGCTGATCACCCTGCTGGTGGGGGCCCTATCGCTGGTGCGGTAGGGGCGCGCATGGGCTTGCGCACACGCTGGCCCTGGGTTCCTGCCGCGATGGACCGCATGCTTGGCGTGCGGGCGGGGCGGGTGCTCGAGCCCCTGCGGGCCGAAGTCTTTGGCGTGGCACGCTTCGAAGAGCATGGCCGACACCTGGGGGCATCGCACGACGCGGGCAAGGCGTCGCTGGGCCGCGGCACGTTCTACCCGCGTCTGCAGAGCAACATCCGAGCCCTGCGGGCTGCGTACCGTTACCTCTTCGATGCACCGCACGACGAGCACGCCATCAGCCCGGCGGCTGAATGGCTTTTTGACAACTTCCATCTGATCGAAAGCCAGCTCAAGGAGATACGGGCCGGGTTGTCGCCGCGTTACTACCGCTCGCTACCGGTCTTGCAAAGCGCCCCGCTGGTGGGGTTGCCCCGTGTGTATGGCGTGGCATGGTCTTTTGTGGCCCACACCGACAGTGCGTTTGACGAATCCCTGCTGGTGCATTTTCTCAACGCCTACCAGCAGACCTGCGAGTTGAGCCAGGGTGAGCTGTGGGCGCTGCCCACCACCTTGCGCGTGGTGCTGATTGAAAACCTGCGCCGCCTGGCCGAACGCCTGGCCAGCCACAAGGCGGCGCAAGAGCTGGCCAGCCTGTGCGCCGCCCGCTGCGAGGCACTGACCCCCGAGACGCTGGACGCCGCCTGCGCCGTCATGGAGGAGCGTGGTGTGGCCCCGGTGTTTCTGGCCCACCTGGCGCAGTCCATGGCGGGGCGCAGAGCGCCGGCCGGGGGGGTGCCTGTGCCGCCGCTCTTGCCGGTGCAGCAGTGGCTGCAGACCGCCGTGCCCGATCTGGTGGCGCTGCAAACCCGCCAGCAGATCAACCAGGCCGCGGACCAGCTGAGCATGGGCAATGCGGTCACGGCGCTGCGGCTGATCGGCGCGGCCGACTGGTCCGACATCATCAGCCAGACCAGCCTGGTGCTGCGCACCATGCTGCAGTCGCCTGTGTTTGCCGCAGAGGACGAGGTCACCCGCAACACCACGCTGCACGGCATTGAGCGCCTGTCGGCCCGCAGCGGGCAGGGCGAGGCCGCCGTGGCGCAGGCGCTGCTGGCGCTGATGTCGGGAGCCTTCGGCGACGGGGCCCTGGCCGGCCACTGGTTGCAGGGGGCCGGGCGCGCGCCACTGGAACATGCCCTGGGTGTCCAGGGTCGCGCCACCGACGCACTGAACCTGTGGCGGTCTGCCGTGGACGGGTCGCGCGTGCCGCTGTACCTGGGCGCCTTGCTGGTGGGGTCGCTGGGCCTGCTGGCCTGGCTGACGGCCCCCCTGTGGGCCGCGCAGGCAGAGGGGTCGGTCGGTGCCAGCGCCATCGTGGGCCTGGCGCTGGTGACCGCCCTGCTGTGCTTGCCGGTGTCCGAAATCGTGGTGGCGGTGGTCAACCGGCTCATCGGCGAATCCCTTCGGCCCACCTACATGCCGCGCTATCTGCTGCCCACAGGCATCCCGGCATCCGCGCGTGTCGTGGTGGCTATCCCGGCCCTGCTCGGCAGCACCGGCACCATCGACCGGCTGGTGC
>DMZZ01000146.1:0-2935 GCA_003484805.1 Comamonadaceae bacterium
CCCATGCTGCGTTGCAAATCCTCGCGATAGCTACGGCTATCGCTGTGGTTTGCGCCTTGCCTGACGTCGATTTCGACATCTTTATTTCTTCTACGAACTTCCAATCCAGGACACTAGGCTACCCTGGCACATACCCCGACGCTTTCACCCTTGATCTAGGCACCGCCATGGACACTCCCATTCAGTTTTACCCCCGCAACCCGGCCCCTGTGGCCGATGCGGCCCCCGCCTGCGACCCTATCGTGGGCAACCGCGTCGAGCTGCAATTGCTCACCACGCTCAAATGCAACCTCAAGTGCAGTTATTGCTCGCTGGGGGTGGGCGATGTGCTCGGTTCGCAGGTTCACGTTGAATACAGCATGGAGCAACTCGTGGCCTTCGCCGAGCGGCACCTGGCCGACAAGGAGGTTTACGTCACTTTCTACGGCGGCGAGCCCACGCTCAACCGGCCCATGATGATCGAAGTGATGCAGCGTTTCCCGCACTGGCGCTTTCAGTTGCAAACCAACGGCACCTTGCTCGACGACCTGCCCGACTGGGTGCTGGCCAGGCTCTCGAACGTGCTCATCTCCATCGACGGTGGCGAGGCCACGACCGACGGCTACCGGGGCCGGGGCATCTACCGCCAGGTGCTCAAAAACCTGCGCCAGACGCGCGACCAGATCGGCGGCAGCGTCACGGCGCGCGTCACCTGGGGCAACCCGGCCACCACCTTCGACGAACTTGACGGCCTGGTGGAAGACGATTCGCCGTTCGATTACCTCTACTGGCAGTTTGTCGCCGACGAGATGTACGAGGGCGATTCGGTCGAACGCCGCAAGGCCGTGCTTGTGCAGCTGATTGACCGCTTCTTCGCCAGCACCGACAGGCTTTACCCGCTGATCCCGCTCATGGGCATGGTGCGCAACAAGGTGCTGCCGGGGCGGGCGCAAGAGCTGTACGCCGGGCGCACGCAGTGTCGCGTGTCTTCGCACCTCATCAATGTCATGCCAGACGGCCAGATCTACCCCTGCCCCGACATGATGTACGTGCCCGCCATGCGCATGGGCAGTGTGCAGGACAACTGGCTCAAGCCCAGCCCGCTGCAGCAGGCGCCCAGCATGCCCTGCGGCAGCTGCGATGCCTATTCGTGGTGCCGGGGCAACTGCATGAAGAACATGTACCTGGGCTACGTGAAGAACGACCTGCGCTACCGCGCCAACGTGGTCGAACCCATCTGCGACCTGCTGCGTTTCATGGGCCGGGAGATCGACCGCCATGACCCACAGGCCTGGTTCAGCAAGCTCAGCCTGCCAGTGCGCCGCCAGATCACCGATTGCGAGGTGTATGAGTACGTGGAAGTCATGCCCTGAAGGGGGCGCGCGGCTGCAACGGCGAAAACCCGGGGGGAATACCATGCTGTTGCGGCGATTGCGTGAGCAGGGCGCCGCTACCATGGTGGGCATGCCATTGACCATCCACCGTCCCTTGCCTTGGCGCACTCTGGCGCTGCCGACTCTGCTGGCGGCCACGCTGTTGGTTGGTGGCTGTGGCACGCTCGACGTGCCGCGTGCCGACAACTACCCTGCCACCGACCAGAAAAAAGCACGCGCCGTGCACCACTGGGACGTGCTGGCCGATGACGTGGCCACACGCGTCGCGGAAAAAATTGCCGCCTGGCCGACGGGAGAGCTCCCCATCTATGTCTCGGCGGCCGATGGCTCGACCTTCAATCAGGGCTTTCGCAAGCTCCTGATCGTGCGCCTGCTGGACCGGGGCGTCGTATTGTCCACCACGCCATCGATGGTGGAACTGGCCGTGGAGGCTCAGCTTGTCCGGCATCAGGCTCTCGTGAGCAATTCGCTGCGATTGCCCTGGACGCGACTGGGGGCTGGCATTGCCGTGGCGCGTGACTGGCACCTTTATGCTCAGGGCACGGCCTCGGGCGTTGCCAGCGCGCTTGGCCTGGGGCTGGCAATGGACATGACCACCCTGGGCGCCGACGGCGTGGCAGCGGGCGGCCCTACGCGCACCGAGGTGCTCATCACCACGGCGCTCAAGAGTGGCGACCGCTACCTGGCAGGCTCGGCAGATGTGTACTACATCGAGCGCGAAGACGCAGTGCTCTACCAGCCGCCGTTGCCCCCGCCACCGCCTACGCCGGTCAAGCAATGGAAGATGGTGGCGCCATGATGCTGCGCAGCCCCTCACTGACCGCGCTGCTGCTGGCGGCTACCACGGCCCTCACGGGCTGCGCTGGTTACTACTACGGCGACGCCTACGGCCCCACGCTGGGCAGCATGGTGCGCGGCAATCTGGTGGATTCCAGCCACAGCGCTGCAGACCGGCTGCTGCAGGACACATCGATGGACCCGCGCCAGCCCTTATTGGTGGCCACGCTGGTGAATGTGGATCGCTTGGGCGAATCCTCGCGCTTTGGGCGCATCGTGTCCGAGCAGATCACTGGGCGCATGGCGCAGCGCGGCGTGCGCGTGGTTGAACTCAAGCTGCGCGACAGCGTGGTCATGCACCGCGAGCAGGGCGAACTGTTGCTGTCGCGCGAGTTGCGCGAGGTCAGCCAGGCCCACCAGGCCCAGGCCGTGGTGGTGGGCACCTACGCAGTGTCGGCGCGGCAGGTGTATGTGAGCCTCAAGCTGGTGCTGCCCGAGGGCAACGCCGTGGTGGCCGCGCACAACTACGCCGTGCCACTGGACGAAGATGTGCGCAGCCTGCTGGCGGCACGCTGAACAGGCGTCGCTATTATTTAGATAGCTACTAGTCTTACTGTGTCATAAATGTGGCATCATGAATCCTCTCAACTCTTTTTGTGAGGGACGATGAGTGCAAGTGAACGGTTTGACCAGTACATGGCGCATTTGTCGCAGGCGCTGAGACACGCAGATCGCCACGCAGGTCTCAAGGGTTATTGCACAGGTTTGATGCTGCCGCTATCGCG
>DMZZ01000309.1:0-4278 GCA_003484805.1 Comamonadaceae bacterium
GCGCAGCTGGTCGAGGTAGTTCACGTTGGCTTCATAGCGGTGGCGGTGGCGCTCGGTGACGAGGTCGCCATAGATGCTGTGCGCCAGCGTGCCGGGAGCCACGTCGGAGCTTTCCGCGCCCAGGCGCATGGTGCCGCCCAGGTCGGAGTTGGCGTCGCGCGTCTTGATGGTGCCGTCGGCATCCTTCCACTCGGTGATCAGCGCGATCACCGGGTGCTTGCAGGACGGATCGAATTCCGTGGAGTTGGCGCCGGGCAGGCCTGCCACATGGCGGGCGTATTCAATGGTGGCGACCTGCATCCCCAGGCAAATGCCCAGGTAGGGCACCTTGTGCACCCGGGCGAACTTGGCCGTGCAGATCTTGCCTTCCACACCGCGCGAGCCAAAGCCGCCGGGCACGAGGATGGCGTCGTAGGAGGCCAGCTTGTCGGCTTCCTGGCCTTCGATGGATTCGGAGTCGAGGTGGTCGATGCGCACACGCACATGGTTGCGCATGCCGGCGTGGCGCAGGGCCTCGTTGACGGACTTGTAGCTGTCGGACAGCTCCACGTACTTGCCCACCATGGCGATGCGAACTTCGCCCCGGGGGTGCTCGGTCTCATGAACCAGGTCGTCCCAGCGCTTGAGGTTGGTGGGGGGGGTGTTCAGGCGCAGCTTGTCGCAAATGAGGCCGTCGAGGCCTTGCTCGTGCAGCATGCGCGGCACCTTGTAGATGGTGTCCACGTCCCACATGCTGATCACGCCCCACTCGGGTACGTTGGTGAACAGCGAGATTTTTTCGCGCTCTTCGTCCGGAATGCGGCGGTCGGCCCGGCACAGCAGCGCGTCGGGCTGGATGCCGATCTCGCGCAGCTTTTGCACCGTGTGCTGCGTGGGTTTGGTCTTGAGCTCGCCCGCAGCGGCGATGAAGGGCACGTAGGTCAGGTGGACGAAGGCGGCGTTGTTCGGGCCGAGCTTCAGGCTGAGCTGGCGCACGGCTTCGAGGAAGGGGAGCGACTCGATGTCGCCCACGGTGCCGCCGATCTCGACGATGGCGACATCGACCGCATCGTCGGTGCCCACGCCGGCACCGCGCTTGATGTATTCCTGGATCTCGTTGGTGACGTGCGGGATCACCTGCACCGTCTTGCCGAGGTAGTCACCCCGGCGTTCTTTCTCCAGCACCGACTGGTAGATGCGGCCGGTGGTGAAGTTGTTGGTCTTCTTCATGCGCGTTTCGATGAAACGCTCATAGTGGCCGAGGTCGAGGTCGGTTTCGGCGCCGTCGTCCGTGACGAACACTTCGCCGTGCTGGAACGGGGACATGGTGCCCGGGTCCACGTTGATGTATGGGTCGAGCTTGATGAGGGTGACTTTGAGGCCGCGCGATTCGAGGATCGCGGCAAGGGAGGCTGAGGCGATTCCCTTGCCCAGGGAAGACACCACACCGCCGGTGACGAAGACAAATTTGGTCATGTCTTTTTAAGGTGGTGGGAAATCGGAATTATAGAGGGCGGCCCCGACTCGGCATCGTTCGCCCGCCGCGAGGGGGTGTTCCGTCTGCTAAATTGCGGCCCATGAATGAGCTTGCCGGCAAACACATCGTCCTGGGCCTCAGCGGAGGCGTAGCCTGTTACAAATCGGCGGAGCTGTGCCGTGCGCTCATCAAGGAGGGCGCCACCGTGCAGGTGGTGATGACCGAGGCAGCCGCCCAGTTCATCACACCCGTCACCATGCAGGCGTTGTCGAACCGGCCCGTGTACGGCTCGCAATGGGATGCGCGCGAAGCCAACAACATGCCGCACATCAACCTGAGCCGCGAGGCCGATGCTGTCCTGATCGCGCCATGCAGCGCCGACTTCATCGCGCGTCTGGCCCAGGGCCGGGCCGACGAACTGCTGAGCCTGCTGTGCCTGGCGCGGCCCGCGCAGCAGGTGCCGCTGCTGCTGGCGCCGGCCATGAACCGCGAGATGTGGGCGCACCCGGCCACGCAGCGCAACCTGGCCCAGGTGGCGCAGGACGGCGCTACCGTGCTGGCCGTGGGCAACGGCGACCAGGCCTGCGGTGAAACGGGTGACGGCCGCATGCTGGAGCCTGCGGAACTGCTGGAAGAGGTCATCGCCTTTTTCACGCCCAAGGTGCTGGCGGGCCAGAAGGTGCTGGTCACGGCGGGCCCCACGTTCGAGGCCATTGACCCGGTGCGCGGCATCACCAACCACTCCAGCGGCAAGATGGGCTTTGCCATCGCGCGCGCGGCCCGCGAGGCCGGCGCCGAGGTCACGCTGGTGGCGGGCCCCGTGCATTTGCCCACACCGCGCGGGGTGCACCGCATCAACGTGCAATCTGCAAAGCAAATGCTCGAAGCGGTTATTCCACGGGCGCAGGTAGCTGCTGTTTTCATAGCGACCGCAGCGGTGGCCGACTGGCGCCCGGCCACGCCGTCGGAGCAGAAAATCAAGAAGGATGGCTCTGGCCAGACGCCGGTGCTGGGCTTTGTGGAGAACCCGGACATTCTGGCCACCGTGGCCCAGTCGCAGCACGCCCTGGTGGGCGACCTGTTCTGTGTGGGTTTTGCCGCCGAGAGCCACGATTTGCTGGCGCATGCCGACGCCAAGCGCGCGCGCAAGGGCGTGCCGCTGCTGGTGGGCAACATCGGCCCGGCCACGTTCGGCCAGGACGACAATGCCCTGCTGCTGGTGGATGCGCAGGGCCACCGCGAATTGCCGCGTGCCCCCAAGCGCGCCCTGGCCCGGCAACTGGTCGCAGAAATCGCATTGCGCTTGCCGGTCCCTCGCGTCTGAACATCACAGGAGCCTTGCCATGTCCGGTCCGATCAAACCCGAGTGGGATACACCGCCCCATGGCGATTTCGCGAGCTATGTGGAGCGACTGAGCGCTCAAGGATCGGCCGCGCGTCCTGCGGCGGCGCCATCGCCCGGAATGGACAAGACGGTCGCCAAGGGCAGGGTGGCTGCCAATGCTCCCCCAGGCCTGCCGCCCGATCTGGCCCAGGTGCTGGCGCCGCTGGTCGGGGTGCTGGGCGTCGTGCGGATGGTGCTGTTGGTGGCGACGCTGGTGCATGCAATCGCGTTCTTCGGTTTCGGCCGGGGGGCGTTGCCGGGCTTGTTGTTCATGGGGGCTTTGTGGTGGGGGCTGGGCCGGGTGGCCGCACTGGCTTCCGGCGCACTGCCGTCTGGAGGGGCGGGGTCGATCAAGCCCGGCCTGGCCTCGTTGCAGGAGCGGCTGGCGCAACTGGCGAAACAAGGTACGACAGGAATAAGAAAGTGAAGATCGACGTCAAGATTCTGGACCCGCGCATGGCGCAGCAATTGCCCGCCTATGCTACTTCGGGCAGTGCCGGGCTGGACCTGCGGGCCTGCCTGGATGCGCCGCTCACGCTGCAGCCCAACGCCTGGCAACTGGTGCCCACGGGCCTTGCCATCCACCTGTGCGACCCGGGCTATGCCGCGCTCATCCTGCCGCGCTCGGGGCTGGGCCACAAGCACGGCATCGTGCTGGGCAATCTGGTGGGGCTGATCGACAGCGACTACCAGGGGCAGCTCATGGTCAGCGCATGGAACCGCAGCCCGCAGGCTTTCACGATCGAACCGATGGAACGTCTGGCCCAGATGGTGATCGTTCCGGTGGTGCAGGCGCAGTTCAATGTGGTTGCTGAATTCACTGCGGCCAGTGAGCGCGGCGAAGGCGGATACGGCTCCACGGGCCAGGCGTGAGCGCTTGGTCTGTAGGAGCGGGCCTACGCGGCAGCAGGGCGGCGTCTGGCTGCCGTTGCGGTCCTTGACCCGCACCCGCAACCCTGCTGCGATGGTTCAATCTCTTCAGGCCCCGGATGGGGGCTTGCTTTTGAACAATATGAGGAGTGCACCATGCGAAATCTGAATTTTTCCCGAATTGCCCTGCTTGCGGGTGGCGCCGTGCTGGCAGGTTCGCTGGTGGCCTGTGCGCCGTACCGCCAGGGTCCTGCGTCCTATCCGGCAAGCTCCTACCCTGCGAGTTCTTACCCGGCCGGTACGGCTTACCCGTCCCATGCCCCGATGGCTACTGAATACGGGCGTGTTTCCCATATCGAGGTGCTCCAGGGATCGCAGCGTGGGCAGGCGACGGGCGCCGGCGCGGTGATTGGTGCCGTCGTGGGCGGTGTCCTGGGTAACCAGGTCGGCGGGGGCAGTGGCCGTGCGGCAGCGACGGCCGTGGGTGTGGTGGGCGGCGCTGTGGTGGGCAATGCCATCGAAGAGCGCAACAGCGGTGGCGGCGGTTACGCCACGGGCTACCGCATCA
>DMZZ01000148.1:0-3244 GCA_003484805.1 Comamonadaceae bacterium
TCAGAACCGGCAAACCTTGGGACCCGTCGCTTCATAGCGCTTGACTTTGAAGACGGTTACTCAGGTCTTTGAAAAACGGCATGGTCAGATTCTGGCACTGGCGCACAGCGAACCTGAGTGCCCGGGTGCAGTGGCGCAGTTGCTATCGTAAGAATAGCTGCTTGCGCTTATCCACAAAGCGTCAGAGGCCAAAAAGACTTGAAGTCTGAGAAATGGCCGCCCAGCACCTACAACTCGATCTTCGAGCCCAGCTCCACCACCGCATTGTTGGGCAGGTGCAGAAAATCGGCGGCGGCACTGGCGTTGCGGTGCATCTGGGCGAACAGCTTCTCACGCCAGGGCGCCATGCCACCGCCCATCGAGGGGATGACGGTGTCGCGCGACAGGAAGTAGCTGGTGGTCATGGGCTCCACATCACAGCCGTGCCCGCGCAGCAACTGCAGGGCGCGCGGCACATCGGGGTCGTTCTTGAAGCCGTAACGGATCACCACCTGCCAGCAGTCGTGGCCCAGCGGCTCCACCTCCAGGCGGCGGGCCGGATCAATCCAGGGCACCTCATGGTTGTGCACAGTCACAAACAGGTTCTGGGCATGCAGCACCTTGTTGTGCTTGAGGTTGTGCAGCAGTGCATTGGGAACGACCCCTGTCTCGGCGCTCAGAAACACGGCGGTACCTTCCACACGGGTGGGCGGGCTGACAAAGACGGCCTCCAGAAAGGAACCCAGATCGATGGCATCGGAACGCAACTTGTCGTTGAGCAGCGAGCGCCCCCTCTTCCAGGTCATCATCAGCGTGAAAACGGCGCCGCCGATCAGCAGCGGGAACCACCCGCCCTGAAACAGCTTGAGCAGGTTGGAGCTGAAAAAGGCCAGATCGATGGCGAAGAAACAGCCGGTGGCTCCCAGGCACAGCGCCAGCGGGTAACGCCAGCCATAGCGCAGCACAAAAAACGTCAGCACCGTCGTGATCAGCATGTCCAGGGTCACCGCGATGCCGTAGGCGGCCGCCAGATTGCTGGAGGAGCGGAACATGACCACCGCGAGCACGATGGCCACGAACAAGCCCCAGTTGACGAAGGGAATGTAGATCTGCCCGGTGTCACGCACGCTGGTGTGCAGGATGTTCAGACGCGGCAGGTAGCCGAGCTGGATGACCTGCTTGGTCACGCTGAAGGCACCGGTGATCAAGGCCTGGGATGCGATCACCGTGGCCATGGTCGCCAAACCGACCAGAGGCAGCAACGCCCACGCGGGCGCCATCATGTAGAAGGGGTTTTTGACGGCGTCCGGGTTGGCCAGCAAGAGTGCGCCTTGCCCGAAATAGTTCAGCACCAGCGCAGGCATGACCACCGCAAACCAGGCGATGCGGATAGGCCGCTTGCCAAAGTGTCCCAGGTCGGCATACAAGGCCTCGGCCCCGGTCACGCACAGCACCACGGCGCCCAGGATGATGAAGCTCGTGCCCGGCTGGTGCAGCATGAACCCCAGCGCGTGGTGCGGGCTCAGGGCCCAAAGGATTTCCGGATGGCCCACGATGTGCGAGATCCCGAGCACCGCGATGGACGCCATCCAGACCAGGGTGATCGGTCCGAAAAACCGGCCAATGCCGCCCGTGCCGCGTTTTTGCACGGCGAACAGGCAGAACAGCACCAGCAAGGTGAGGGGAATGACCCCCTGCTTGAAATGCGGCGACACCACCTCCAGACCTTCCACGGCAGACAGCACCGAGATGGCCGGAGTGATGACCCCGTCGCCGTAGAACAGCGACGTGCCAAAAATGCCCATGGCGAGCAGTATGTTGCGCAGGCGGGGCTTGTCTTTGACGGCCTGCGAAGCCAGCGCCAGCATGGCCACGAGGCCCCCCTCGCCGTTGTTGTCGGCCCGCAGCACCAGCACCACGTACTTGAGCGAGACGATGACCGTGAGCGTCCAGAAAAGGATGGACAGGATGCCGTAGATGTTGGCCTGCGTGAAAGGCACATGGCCCGAGCCAAACACCTCTTTGAGGGCATACAGCACGCTGGTGCCGATATCACCGTAAACGACACCGATGGCCGCCAGGGTGAGCGCGGCCGATGAGGATTTTGTGGGGTGCACTGCATGCCCTGGCGAACGGATGGGAACCGCCCGTCAGGATTCCATAGTCCTGAGAGGGCGTATTCTGCGCCTGCACCGGACCGGCCGCAGCATGCCACGCACTGCCCCGGCATGGAAATTTTGCGAATGTTGCGCCGCAGCAACTTCCCCGGCGACAGAGGGATGGTCAGTCGTAGATTTCAGCGTCGGGGTTGGTCGCTTCCAGCTCGTAGCTGGCCGCGAGCATGGCCAGGCGGCCGATCACACCATACATATAGAAGCGGTTGGGCGCACTGCCCCCCGGACGGGCACCCAGCTGGGGCAGGTGATGGCTTTGCTCGAATGCCAGCGGAACGAAGTCGGCGCCCGGTGCGTTCAGGTTTTCGTCCACGCCCCGCTCGGCGTGAATGCGGTAGAAGCCGCCGACCACATAGCGGTCCATCATGTAGACCACGGGCTCGGCCACCGCATCGTGCATGCGCTCCTGGGTCAGGACGCCTTCCTGGATGATGACGTCGTGCACGGGCTGCCCGTCCTTCGCCACGGCCATCTTGTTCTTCGTCTTGCGGTTGAGCGCCTGCAAATCTTTGGCGTCATGCACCGTCATGATGCCCATGCCATAGGTTCCGTTGTCGGCCTTGACGACGACAAACGGTTTTTCGTGGATGCCGTACTCTTTGTACTTACGCCGGATCTTGGCCAGCAGCGCATCCACATTCGTCTGCACGCACTCCAGCCCGGTTTCCTGCGAAAAATCCACCATTCCGCATTTGCCGAACATCGGGTTGATGAGCCAGGGGTCGATCCCCAGCAGCTTGCCAAAACGCTTGGACACCTCTTCGTAGCTGCGGAAATGGTTGCTCTTGCGGCGCACCGTCCAGCCGGCATGCAGCGGCGGCAGCAGGTATTGCTCGTGCAGGTCTTCCAGAATGCCGGGCGCGCCGGCCGACAGGTCGTTGTTCAGCAGAATGGTGCAGGGGTCGAAGTTTTTCAGCCCGATGCGCCCGCGCGTGCGCACCACCGGCTCCAGGGTGATGGCGTCGCCGCCCGGCAGCTCGATCACCGTGTTCTTCTTCACCTCGGCACTGATGAAGCCCACGCGCACATTCAGCCCGGGCATGTTGAAGATGCGCTGCAAATGCACCAGATTGCTCAGGTAGTGGACGTTG
>DMZZ01000098.1:0-5596 GCA_003484805.1 Comamonadaceae bacterium
CGTCGCGCTCAACACCAATGGAGTCTTTGGTCTTCCGCTCATGCACACCTCGTCGTGCAACACACTACACGACGGACTGCATTGGCAGAAAATAGTTCAATGAATTTTTAACTCAGGACACTAGGAGCGGTGCGTGCACGCGGGTGTCGGACAAGCACGCCTTGTGCTGTAGTGCTTCGGGCCGCGCGGCCTGGGAGCGGGAGCGACCACCGGCCCGGAACGTCCGTCCATCATTCGCTGCCCCGGGATATGAAGGCAAATCAGGCTCCATTCCTTGACTGGAAAGCGCCCGCAGCTATTGTTTAAACAGCTACTGGGCGACCTGGAGCGAGGCGCCCGCCTTGTTCACCCAGGCTTGCAGGTGGTCCAGCAGGCTGCTGCGGCTGAAGGAACAGCTTTCCTCGGTGAACAGCGCGCTGGCTTCCAGCCGGTCCAGCAGGTTCAGCAGAACCTCGCCATAGCGTGGCGGCAAGGCGGCCAGCAATTCTTTCTGGTCCCGGGCCTGGGTGCCGAAGGCCGCGGCGCCCAGGCTCCCCTGGCTGTGGGCCGTCAGGGCGGCTTGCAAGGCGGCGAGCTGGGTGGTGGGGTGGGAATGTTCGGGCATGGCAGGACTCCAGTCTGGCGGCGATTACAGCGCAGCCCGGCGCCCGGCGCACAACTGCGGCAAAATCCCCCCATGAACGCGCTCAATGTGGCTGAAACCACGCTCACCCTCGGTTTACAAGCAAAAACGGCTTCTGCGCTGATGGCTAAAGCGCCGGCAGCTATCAAAAACAAAGCGCTGCGGGCGCTGGCGCGCCTGCTGCGCGAGCAGACCGAGGCGCTGCAGGTGGACAACGTGCGCGACCTGGAGCGCGCCCGCGCTGCGGGCCTGGCCGAGCCCCTGGTGGACCGGCTCAAGCTCAGTCCCAAGGTGCTGGAGACCTGCGCCATCGGCTGCGAGCAGCTCGCCGCCATGCCCGACATCATTGGCGAGATCATCGGCATGAAACAGCAGCCCAGCGGCATCCGCGTGGGCCAGATGCGCGTGCCGATCGGCGTGTTCGGCATGATTTTCGAGAGCCGCCCGAACGTGACCATCGAGGCCGCCAGCCTCTCCATCAAGAGCGGCAATGCCTGCATCCTGCGGGGGGGCTCCGAGGCCATCGACTCGAACAAGGCGCTGGCAAGGCTGGTGCAGCAGGCACTGCAGGAGGTCGGCCTGCCGCAGGACGCCGTTCAGCTGGTGCAGACCACCGACCGCGAAGCCGTGGGCCACCTGATTGCCATGCCCGAGTACGTGGACGTGATCATTCCGCGCGGCGGCAAAGGCCTGATCGAACGCATCAGCCGCGAAGCCAAGGTGCCCGTCATCAAGCACCTGGACGGCAATTGCCACACCTACGTGGACGACCCCTGCGACCTCGACATGGCCGTGCGCGTGACCGATAACGCCAAAACGCAGAAATACAGCCCCTGCAATGCCAGCGAGAGCCTGCTGGTGGCGCGCGGCGTGGCCAGCGCGTTCCTGCCGCGCATCGGTGCCGTGTTTGCCGAAAAAGGGGTCGAAATGCGGGTTTGTGCCGAAAGCAGGGCGCTGTTAGCTGCGGTATCAGGAGCGAAACTGGTGGACGCCACGGAAGCAGACTGGTCCGAGGAATACCTCGCACCCGTCATCAGCGTCAAGGTGGTGGCGGGGCTGGACGAGGCCATTGCCCATATCAACCGCTATTCCAGTCACCACACCGAGGCCATCCTCACCACCAACCACATGCATGCCCAGCGCTTTTTGCGCGAGGTCGATTCCAGCAGCGTGATGGTGAATGCCAGTACGCGCTTTGCCGACGGCTTCGAGTACGGGCTGGGCGCCGAGATCGGCATCAGCACCGACAAGTTCCATGCGCGCGGCCCGGTGGGTATCGAGGGCCTCACTTCGCTCAAGTACGTGGTGCTGGGCGAGGGCGAAGTGCGCACCTGAGCCCCTGGCGCGCACGCGGGCATGCGCCCATTGACGCGCCACGGGCCCGAACCGATCATGCCACTGTGAAAATCATCATTCTTGGCGCAGGCCGCGTGGGCGAAAGTGTGGCGGACAGCCTGGTGTCCGAGCGCAACGACATCACCGTCATCGACACCAATGCGCAGCGCCTGCGCGATCTCGAATCACGCTTTGACCTGCGCGGCGTGGTGGGCAGCGGCATTGAACCGGCCGTGCTGGCCGAGGCCGGTGCCCGCGACACCGACCTGCTCATCGCCTGTGCCGCCCAGGATGAAACCAACCTGGTGTGCTGCAAGATCGCGCAGCGCCTCTTCAACATTCCCACGCGCATCGCGCGGGTGCGCTCCTCGGGTTTTCAGGACGAGGAGCTGCTCATGGGGCCGGAGGGCTTTGGGGTCGATCGCGTCATCTGCCCCGAAGAGTCGATCACGCGCTATATCACCAAGCTCGTCGAATACCCCGAGGCGATGCAGGTGCGCCATTTCGCCGGCGGCCGCGCCTGCCTGGTGGCGGTGCGCGCGCGGGCGGGGGCCCTGCTGGTCAACCATTCGATCAGCGAGCTGCGCGAGTTGCTGCCCAGCGTGGACATGCGGGTGGTGGCCATTTACCGGCGCTTCCAGGATGAGCCTGACCGTTTTGTGGCCTGCGACGGCGCCACCCGCGTGGTGCCCGGGGACGAAGTCTTCGTGCTGGCTGCCCACGAGCACATCGCCGAGGTGCTGTCGGCCCTGCACCGCCGGGGCGAGCAGCCCGTGCGGCCCGTGCGCCGCATCATGATTGCAGGCGGCGGCCGCGTCGGGCTGCGGCTGGCGCGCCAGCTGGGCAAGGAGGCGGGACGCTTTCACATCAAGATCATCGAGGAAGACGCCGGGCGCTGCGTCGAACTGGCCTCGGTGCTGCCCTCAGAGGTGCTGGTGCTGCATGGCGACACCACCGACGAAGACCTTCTGACCGACGAGAGCGTGGAAGAGGTTGATCTCTTCCTGGCGCTGACCGACGACGACGAGGACAACATCATGTCCTGCCTGCTGGCCAAGCGCATGGGCGCACGCCGCGTGCTGGCCCTGATCAACCGGCGCAGCTATGCCGACCTGATGCACGGCACGCAGATCGACATTGCCCTGTCGCCCGCGCAGGCCATGCTGGGCGAACTGCTGGCGTACGTGCGCCGGGGCGACGTGCAGGCCGTGCACAGCCTGCGCCGGGGCGTGGCCGAGGCGCTGGAGATCGTGGCCCGGGGCGACCGCAAGAGCTCGCGCGTGGTGGGCCGCAAGGTCAGTGAACTGCATCTGCCGCACGATGTGCACATGGGCCTGATCGTGCGCGGCCTGCCGTGCGAGGGCGACGACGCCACCGAGCCACTGCGTGAGCCCGAGGTCATCATTCCGCACAGCACCACCGTGATCGAGAGCAACGACCATGTGGTGTTCTTCCTGCCGCACAAGCGGCTGGTGCTCGATGTGGAAAAGCTGTTCCGCGTCAGCGCCACGTTTTTCTGACAAGCCCCCCGCGAGACCGCCATGGTGGACATGTTTCCCGTTCTGCGTGTGCTGGGCATCCTGATCATGGTGTTCGCGCTGGCCATGGGGCTGCCGATGGGGGTTTCCTGGTTCCAGGACGACGGCGTCTGGCGCGTCTATCCGACCGCCATGGGGGTCGCGCTCGTCGTCGGTGCGCTGTTCTGGTGGGGCCTGCGCAAGCACACCCGCGAGTTGCAGCCGCGCCACGGCGTCATGCTGGTCACCCTGGTCTGGGCGTTGCTGCCGCTGTTCGCGGCACTGCCGCTGATGCTGGCCTTGCAGCAGATCGGGCGCCCACTCTCTTTCACCCATGCCTACTTCGAGGCGGTGTCAGGGCTCACCACCACCGGCTCCACCGTGCTCAGCGGGCTCGATGCGCTGCCGGTGTCGGTGAATGTGTGGCGCACCTTCCTGCAGTGGGTGGGTGGCATGGGCATCCTGATTCTGGCGGTGGCGGTGCTCCCCATGCTGGGGGTGGGCGGCAGCCAGCTCTTCAAGGCCGAGGCCGCCGGCCCGGTCAAAGATGCCAAGCTCACGCCGCGCATGACCGGCACGGCGAAGGGCCTGTGGGGCGTGTACGCCTTCTTTTCCACGGCCTGCGCGCTGGCCTACTGGCTGGGGGGCATGCAGCCGCTCGATGCGCTCATGCACATGTTCACCACGGTCAGCCTGGGGGGGCTTTCGTCCTACGACGCCAGCTTTGGCCACTTTCAGTCGCCCCTGCTTGAAACCGTGGCTCTGGTCTTCATGTTCGCCGCCAGTTGCAACTTTGCCCTGTACTTTGTGGCGCTGCGCAAGGGGCACTGGGGTGGTTTTTGGCGCGACCCCGAGATGCGCGCCACGCTCTTGGTGCTGGCGGGGGGCGGGCTGTTTGTCTCGTTGCTGCTGTGGTTCAAGGGGGTGTACGCGCCGCTCGATGCCCTGCGCCACGGCATGTTCAATGTGGTGTCGATTGCCACCACCACGGGCTACTCCACGGTGGACTACATCGGCTGGCCGGTTTTTGCGCCCGTGTTCATGCTGCTGCTGTCGGGGGTGGCTACCAGCGCGGGCTCGACGGGCTGCGGCATCAAGATGGTGCGTGTGCTGATCCTGGTCAAGCAGGCGCGCCGCGAGATGACGCGCCTGGTGCACCCCCGCGCCGTGCAGCCGGTGCGCCTGGGCGAGTCGGCGGTGGACAACCGCGTGATCTTTTCGGTGCTGGCGTTCATGCTGGTGTATGGCGGCACCGTCATCGGTTTGAGCATGCTGCTGCTGCTGACCGATCTGGACCCGGTGACGGCGTTTTCCGCGGTGTTGGCCAGCGTCAACTGCATGGGGCCGGGGCTGGGTCTGGTCGGGCCCGCGTTCAACTATGCCGTGCTGACCGATTTTCAACTCTGGGTGTGCACGCTGGCCATGTTGCTAGGGCGGCTGGAGTTTCTTAGCGTCATGGCCCTGCTCACGCCGGCGTTCTGGCGGCGCTGAGACCCGACCGGGACGTTGAAATGTCGCGGGTGGCGCCGCGCAAGTCCCTACAATTGTCCGGACCCGTCATTCAAGGCAGCCATGGTTCCGCACCTCATCACGGCCCTCACCGGGCCCATCAACGAGCTTGAACAGCGCATCATCGACTCCATGCCGGCCACCGAGCGGTGGTTCCGGCTGGAATGGATGGAGCATACGCCGCCGTTCTACACCTCGGTGGACATCCGCAACGCCGGGTTCAAGCTCGCGCCGGTCGATACCAACCTGTTTCCCGGCGGCTGGAACAACCTCACGCCCGAGATGCTGCCGCTGGCGGTGCAGGCCGCCATGGCCGCGATCGAGAAGATCTGCCCCGAGGCGCGCAACCTGCTCATCATTCCCGAGAACCACACGCGCAACGTCCACTACCTGAGCAATCTGGTGCAGTTGCAGCGCATCTTCAACATGGCCGGGCTGAATGTGCGCGTGGGCTCCATCAGTGCCGAGGTGAAGAAGAACACGGTGATCGAGCTGCCGGGCGGCGACGCCATCACCCTGGAGCCGGTGGTGCGCACGCGCGGGCGCATCGGGCTGAATAACTTCGACCCCTGCACCATTCTGCTGAACAACGACCTGTCGGCCGGCGCGCCCG
>DMZZ01000189.1:0-3970 GCA_003484805.1 Comamonadaceae bacterium
CGGAAGCCTCGTTGACGGGGCGCTGCCAGTCGGCGTCGTGGCCCGCCCAGGCATCGGCCAGGCGGCTGGGCATGAGCTGGGCCAGTTCGTTGGCACTGAGCTTGCGCGAGCGGGCCTTGGCCTGCGCCAGGGCCTGCGGCAAATCGACCGTGGGCGCGAGGTTGATGCACAGCGGCTGGCCTTCCTGCCAGTAGCTCGATATCTGCAGCACCGCCGGGCCCGACAGGCCCCGGTGGGTGAACAGCAGGTCTTCGTCGAAGGCCATGTGGGCTTTTCTTTTGCCGCCGGGCCGCCCCAAGGCAAAAGCGGCCCCCTCGGGGGGCAGCGACCCGCGCAGCGGCGGAGCGTGGGGGCTTGCCTGCATTCCCGTGCTGATCTGTACCGGCAAGGCCAGCCCGGCGAGTTGCGCCCAGGGCGCCCAGGCTGCGCCGTCAAAGGTCAGCGGCACCAGGCCCGGGCGGCGCTCGACCAGCGGGATGCCGAACTGCTGCGCCAGCCGGTAGCCGAAATCGGTGGCGCCGATCTTGGGGATCGACAGCCCGCCCGTGGCCACCACCAGGCTGCGTGCCTGCACGGGCCCGCGATCGGTATTGATTTGATAGCTGCCAGCGCTTGATTCATCGGCCTTTGATGCCAAAAATGCTACATTTTTGACGCTGCAGGGCTGCCAGTGCACCACATCGCCGGCTTCGCACTCGGCCAGCAGCATGGCGATCAGATCCTCGGCCGAGCGGTCGCAGAACAGCTGGCCCTTGTGCTTTTCGTGGAAAGGAATGCCGTGTTTCTGCACCAGCGCGATGAAGTCTGCCGGTGTGTAGCGCGACAGCGCCGAGCGGCTGAACTGCGGGTTCTGCCCCACAAAGTGCTTGTGCGGTGCCTGCGGGTCGAGGTCGCGGTTGGTGAAGTTGCAACGCCCGCCGCCCGAGATGCGGATTTTTTCGGCCACGGCCTCGGCGTGGTCCATGAGCAGCACTTTCAGGCCGCGCTGGCCGGCCTGGCCGGCGCAAAAAAGGCCGGCGGCGCCGGCCCCGATGATCACAACGTCAAACTCTTGCATGGCCCTCAGTGTAGGTGCAGGCCATGCGGGCCTTCTCAGCGGTGGCGCCCGGCCAGCGCCACGGCCTGCAGCGAGAGGCCATCGATCTCGTTCGTGATACCCGAGAGCACGTTGGCCACCACGGCGAACTCGCGACCGTGCGCGCCGGCGCGGGCTGCCATCACCTGGGCGTTGAAGCTGACGACCTTGGCTTCGCGGGCCACGGTCTGGATCGAGGCGACGATGCCCGTCAGCTCTTTCATCATCGCGTCGGACTGCGTCCGGGCCAATTGGTCGAAGGAGGTGGTGGCACGGTTCAGTGCATCGAGCACCGCGTCGGTGCCCTCCACGAGGCGTGCCAGTGCTTCCTCGGTGCGGGGGCTCTGGCGTTCGGCCAGATCCAGCGTCGCGCCGACCTGCCGGGCGAAGGCATCAATCGTGGCGCCTACGCCGCCGGGGGCCTCGTAGGTGCGGCGGATGAGGCTGCCGCCGGCTTCATCGAGATGGCGGGTCGTGTTCAGCAGCCGCGCCTGGCTGTCGTTGAAAAGGGCCAGCGACGCGCGTGCCGCCTGCAGGTGCAGGGCACTTCTGCGCGTGGCCAGCACGGTCTGCAGCACCATGCGCTGCGAGAGCATGCGCTGGCGCGCCGCGATGTTGACGATGGACATCTCTTCGCCCTGGCCGGTGACGGCCTTGTGCGCGACCACCGGCGCCTTTGTGGGGCGGGCGGCCGGGCCTGGAATGCCGGGGTGGGAGGGTAGGGGGTGGGCTGCCATGGTGTTCCTTGCTCGGGTTGCCTTCACAAGGGGCTCCAAGCAATACCCAGGCCAGCGCCCGGGCCGCGCTGTACAGCTCAGCCGGCGTGGTGCAGCGCGGGTTGCCGGGCGGTTTCGGCCATGGCCGCCGTACCCCGCACCACATCGCCCACCACGATGATGGACGGGCAGCCCAGCCCCTCGCACTGGATGGTGTCCACGAGCTGGTCCAGCGTGGTGATGGCGTGGCGCTGCCGGGGCTGGCTGGCGTGCTCGATGACGGCCACGGGCGTGCTTGCGGGCAGGCTGGTGAGCAGCGCCTGCTGGATGCGCGCCGCACTGCCCATGCCCATGTAGATCACCAGGGTGAGCCGGGCGTGTTGCACGGTGGCGGCCAGTTGCTGCCAGTCGGGGCCGCTGGTGCCGGGCTGGGTGTGGCCGGTGATGAACAGCACGCCGTGCGCATGTTCGCGGTGCGTCAGCGGTATGCCCAGTGCCGTGGGCCCGGCCAGGCCGGCTGTAATGCCGTTGACCACTTCCACCGCAATGCCTTCGGCCCGCAGGTGCTCCGCCTCTTCGCCGCCGCGCCCGAAGACGAACGGGTCGCCCCCCTTGAGGCGCACCACGGTCTCGCCCTCGTGCACCGCCATGAGCATGAGCTTCTCGATAAAGGCCTGCGGCGTGCTCTGGCAGCCGCCGCGCTTGCCTACGTGCACCACGCGCGCACGGCGCGGTGCCAGTGCCACGATGGCCTCGCTCACGAGATCGTCCACCAGCAGCACCGTGGCCGATTCAATGGCCCGCACGGCCCGCAGCGTGAGCAACTCGGGGTCTCCGGGGCCCGCCCCCACCAGGGTGCAGGAGCCTTGCAGGCCGTTGCGTTGGGTGGNNATGGCAGGGCTAGGAAGCGATTTTCCTGAGCAAATGCAAGATGTGTTCCACCTGCCGTGCAATGGGTTCGGGCACAGGCAGCTCGCCGCCGAGCACGGCACGGGTGTATGCCGCCGTGCTGGCGGCGTCGGTGGTGGAGGGCAGCGTGGGCAGGGCTGTCAGCGGGCCGCCCTGGGCCTCCTGCAGTCGCATGGTGCGCCCGGAGAGGAAGCCGTCCATCTGCGGTGTGCGGCGTGGGTCGGCCACGGGTTCTCCCTCGGTGCCGCGCAGCAGCAGGGCGTCGGCCCCCGTAAGGGTGATGGTGGCCGCCATCGACTCGGCGTATTCCGGGTGCGTATAGCTGCCCACGATGAGGCTGTCGCCTGCCACCGGGGCGAGCGGGTCCATGAGTTTGACGAGGCTGTGCGCGCTGTTGCGCAGGCCCAGCGTGCGGCGCACGTCCAGCAGGCGCTCCAGGCCCGGCAGCAGCAGCGCCGTGGGGGCAAAGGCCACGCTGCCGGCATCAATCTCGTCCACCTCCTGCAGGGCCTCGATGCCCAGCTGGGCCAGCACGTCCTGGCTGGAAACGCGGCGGTCTTCCGTGGCGGTGCCATGCACCAGAACGGGTACGCCCTCGCGCGCCAGCAGCAGGGCCAGCAGCGGGGTGAGCACCGGGAGCTTGCGCGCGCCGTTGTAGCTGGGCAGCACCACCAGCGGGTGGGTGCTGGCAGGCAGCATTTCCAGGCGCTCGTGCACGGCGTCGAGAAAGCCCGCCATTTCTTCGGGCGTTTCGCCCTTGACGCGCATGGCGATGCAGAAGGCGCCGACTTCCAGGTCGCTGGCCGTGCCGTCGAGCACCTGGCCCATCAGATCGGTGGCCTGGTCGCGCGGCAGGTTGCGCGCGCCCACTTTGCCGCGTCCGATCACTTTGAGGTATTGGCTGATGCCCATGGGTCTGGATAGTTGGTAGCTGCTAAAGGGCGCATTGTGATGCAGCACGGCGCCATCGCAGGCCAGCACCGCGCAGAGGGCGACTGCGCAGGTCGGGATCAGTGCGGGGCGCCGTCAGGGCGTGGCGAGCGCTTTGGCCGGTGTAGTGCGCACCATGCGCTTGAGTTCAGGCAGGCACGAGCCGCAGTGGGTGCCGCAGCGCAACTGCCCCTGCAAGGCCGCCAGGCGCTCGCCGTCGCTGCCCTCGCAGCCTTCGAGAACGCGGGTGATGGCGGTGTCGCTCACGCCTAAGCAGCCGCAGACCTGGCGGCCATGGTCCTGGCTGGCATCGCGCAGGGCTGCCGGGGCCTGTGCGCCG
>DMZZ01000271.1:0-160 GCA_003484805.1 Comamonadaceae bacterium
AGCTACATCGGCGGTTGACGGCCCCGCACAGGCCACCCTATGGCGTCCCTTCCACGATGATCTCCCCCACCGACATCACCGGTCTGGTGCTTGCGGGCGGCCAGGGCACGCGCATGGGCGGCACCGACAAGGGGTTGCAACTGCTGGGCGGCATGCCGCT
>DMZZ01000271.1:375-5763 GCA_003484805.1 Comamonadaceae bacterium
CGCCCCCCTGCGCCCCCAGCCCGTGTTCTGCCTGCTCCGCACCAGCCTGCACGACAGCCTGGCGCACTACATGGCGGGGGGTGGTCGCAAGGTGGGCTCCTGGGCGGCACAGCACCGCTGCGCCCGCGTGCCTTTCAACCAGCCCGGCGACGACCCGCACGCATTTTTCAACGCCAACACGCTCGACGAACTGCGCCAGCTGCAGCCCTCCGCCTGACGTCCACGGCACGCCCCACCGCAGGGAACCCGTGTTTTCCCTGCACACAAATCGCAACAATTTCTTTCGCGCAAGCGTAGTATCTGGCGATGTCGCCCCCAGACTCCGATCGGGCACGCCCCGATCGGAGCACGTGCATGCAACCCTGCGAGGGAGTTCTGTCATGTCCCTGTTCTCGACCCTGTCGCTCAAACTGCGGCTGATCATCACCACGGCGGCGCTCGTGGCACTGGGTGTCGCAGTCCTCTCCGCGTTCAACTTCTTCACCGTGCGCTCATCGGCCATGGCGACGCTGACCGAGAGCACTTCCGGGCTGGCAAAAGCCCGCGCCGACGGCATTGCCGAGTGGGTCAAGACCCGCGCGGCCGTCGTCCAGTCGCTCGAACCCGCCACCCGCCTGAGCGAGCCGTTGCCCGCCCTGATTCAGGGAGTGAAGAGCGGCGGCTTCGACACCACCTACATCGGCTATGCCAACAAGACCGCCCTCTTTTCGGCACCACAGAACCTGCCGCCCGACTGGGACCCGACCGGGCGCCCCTGGTACAAACAGGCCGAGGCCACCCAGGGCATCGCACTGACCGAACCCTACGTCGACGCAGGCAGCAAGAAGCTGGTGATGACCTTCGCGCTGGCTGTCAAGGATGCGGGCAGCACCGTGGCCGTGGCGGCGGCCGACGTCTTCATGGACGTGGTGGCCCACAGCGTGACGGCAATCAGTCCAACCCCGTCGAGCGACGCGTTCGTGGTCTCGCGCGGTGGCAAGGTGCTGGTGCACAAAAACCTGGAGCTGGTGCTGAAAGAGGCCGTCGCACTCTCGCCCGAACTCACCCCGTCGGCCATCGGCGCCATGGTGAACGCCTCAGCGCTGACGGCGATGTCGATCAACGGCACACCGCGCCTGCTGCTGGGCACACCGATTGCGGGCACCGACTGGGTGCTGATGGTGTCGCTGCACCGCAGCGAAGCGCTGGCGGGCGTCACACAGTTGCTGCTCAATTCAATCATCGGCGGGCTGGTGGTGGCCGGCCTCAGTGTGCTGGTGGCCGCCGCCGTCGTCGCCCGTTCGATGGCCGGACTGGGCCGCCTGGAGCGTGCCATGCAGGACGTGGCTTCGGGCGATGGTGACCTGACACGCCGGCTCAGCATCCGGGGCAACGACGAACTCGCCCGCATCGCGCAGGCCTTCAACCAGTTCGTTGAAAAAATCCGGCTGACGCTGGTGGACATCCGCAACACCAGCGCATCGGTGCATCTGGCGTCGGAGGAAATCGCCACAGGCAACCACGACCTTTCTGCCCGCACCGAGCAGACGGCGGCCAACTTGCAGGAGACAGCCTCGTCCATGGAGCAGATGACCAGCGCCGTCGGTCAGGCCGCACAGACCGCCGCAGAAGCCAACCAGATCGCGGCGACGGCAGCCCAGTCGGCCCAGCGCGGAGGTGCGGTGGTGGCCAAGGTGGTGCGGAGCATGGAGGAAATCACCCACAGCTCGCGCAAGATCAATGACATCATCTCGGTCATTGACGGCATCGCCTTCCAGACCAACATCCTGGCGCTCAACGCCGCCGTGGAAGCGGCCCGTGCCGGTGACCAGGGCCGGGGCTTCGCGGTGGTGGCGAGCGAAGTGCGCACGCTCGCCCAGCGTTCGGCCGAAGCGGCCAAGGAGATCAAGGCATTGATCCAGAACTCGGTCTCGGCCGTGGATGCCGGTTCGGGCCTGGTCCACGATGCCGGGCAGTCCATGCAGGAGATCGTGGCCAACGTGGGCCGCGTGGCCCAACTGATGCAGGAGATTTCCACCGCCGCCACCGAGCAGCGCGCCGGTATCGCCCAGGTGGGCACGGCCATCAACAACCTGGACCAGATGACCCAGCAGAACGCAGCCCTGGTCGAGGAAAGCGCCGCCGCCGCCTCCAGCCTGAAAGACCAGGCCGAGCACCTCGCGCAAACGGTGGCACAGTTCAAGGTGGGTTCACCCTGAGCCTGCCCACCGCCCCCGCCATGCCCTACACCGCCCAGCACCTCACCCAAGCCCCCTCCCGCGCACAGATAGACCAATTGCCCGGCAGCACCGTGCTCGAATTCGGTACACCCTGGTGCGGGCATTGCCAGCGCGCCCAGCCGTTGATTGAACAGGCGCTGCAGGGCCGCGCCGACGTGGCCCACATCAAGGTGGAGGACGGCCCGGGCCGTCCGCTGGGCCGCAGCTATGGCGTCAAGCTTTGGCCCACACTCATCTTCCTGCGCGATGGCCAGGAGGTGGCCCGGCTGGTGCGTCCGCAGGAGGGGCAAGCCCTGCGTGAGGCCCTGGGCTCATAGCTTTCAAGGCATCGATGGAAGACTTCAAAATTCACATGAAAAGTGGCTAAATCGCATACCTAGTAAGCGCTAATAGCTATATATATGATAGCGAAATCCATGATCTGACACGTTCATGCAGCTCCTTGCCGCCCAGGCGCCACAGCCAGCAGACCCGGAACAATGCCGGGCACCGTCGGGCCATTCCGCTCGGTGTTTGATCTAAACCCACCTTGCCGATCAGTGCCCCGGCGCGTGTCGCCTAAAATGACCATCTTTCAAAAGAGGTTTTCACCATGGCAAAGCGTATTCCTGGGGTCTTGGCAATGGCACTGGCAGCGGCGCTGATGGGGCAGCCGGTGGTCGCCCAGACGGCCAAGGCCCGGGCAACCGCCAAGGTGGACCTGGACGCTCGTTTCAAGGAGGTGCAAGCCGACCCCAAACTGGCCGACGACCTGTACAAGGTGGGGCGCAAGGTGGCGGCGGTGTGCGCCAACTGCCATGGCGAAGGGGGCAACAGCACCAAAAGCTCGATCCCCAACCTGGCGGGACAAAATTCGGCCTACCTGCTGGAGCAGTTGCGCCAGTTCTCCGACGGCCGCCGCCGCAACGAGTTCATGGAGGGCATGATCCGCGCCATGAACGCCGACGAAAAAATCGGCATGGTGCTGTTTTACGCGGCACAGGACGTGGCCCACAAACCCGCCACCAACGCCGCACTGGCCGCCAAAGGGCAGGAGTACTTTGGCAAAATCTGCTTTCGCTGCCACGGCAATGTGGGCCGCGGTAATGAACTCATCGCCCGCATTGCCGGGCAGCAGGCCGACTACCTTCGCCTGACGCTCAAGCGCTATCGCGATGGCACCGACGTGCGTGCCAACTCGACCATGACGCCCAACACCAAACACATGACGGATGCCGACATCGAGGCCGTGGTGGCCTACGTGTCTTCGATGCCCTGATCTGACTCCCCGCACGCCACGATGCGGCAGGCCTTGCCGCTGCGCCCGCGCGGCACGGGCAGACCGAGTTCGGCACGCACGCGGATCGGGGCCAGCCCCTGAACGGCGCCAAATGCCTTGAGGGCCGATTTGCAGCGGGCCATGGCAGCCTGACCGGCCTCGCCCTCCAGCGGCAGGCGCAGCAACAGGGTGCGGCTGTCGATCTGGCGCAGGTGAAAATCGAACACCCCCGCGTCGTCTTCGAGCACGGTGGTCAGCGCCAGCGGCAGCAGCGTGACGGCGCCACCCTTCCGCCCCGCCATGTGCAGCGGGTCGTCCTGGCGCCCGCACACCTCGATCACGGGCAGGGGCGAGCCGCAGGCGCATGGCTCTGCGTGCACGGTGACATGGTCGCCCAGTTCGTAGCGGATCAGCGGCTGAACGGTGTTGGCCAGATTGGTCAGCAGCATGGCGTGGGGTGGCTCGCCGGGCGGGACGGGACGGTAACGCTCGTCCACGGGCTCCAGAATGACCCAGTCGGCGTTCAGGTGCATCTGGCCATGCACGCATTCCCACCCCATCGCCAGGAATTCGGATGCCCCGTAGCTGTTGCGCAGCACGCCGCCCAGGCGCTGCTCGACGTAGGCACGCACCCCTGCGCCCAGGGTTTCGCCGCCCGTCCAGATCTCGCGCGGTGCAATGCGCAGGCGTCCACTCTCGACCTCCTGCGCCAGCAAGGCCGCCACCGTGGGGTAGGTGATGAGGATGGTGGGCGCAAATTCGTTGAGCGAGCGCACCAGATCGGCGGTGGGTTCCTGGATGGAAAAGCTCCGTGTGGTAGCCGCCAGCCAGGGGTTGAGGTTGCGCAGCCGCCGCAGCGAGACATGGCTGGCGAAATGCCCGCCCGTGACACCCACGAAAGCATGGCGCTCGGACAGGTGCAGCGGATCCATCCAGTGCGCCAGCGGACGCGGTGCGCTGCGTCGCAGGGCTTCGAGCGCGTCGTACACCGCCATGGCCTGCGCATCCTGCACAAAAATGCCGGGCTGCCCGGTGGTGCCCGAGCTTTCCCACACCATGTAGCGGCCCAGCCAGGGCTCGGCAATGCGGTCGGGGTCCGCAGTGAACGCACGCAGCTCATCGAGCTTGAGGCGCGGGTCGGCCACCCAGTCGTCAAAGCGCTCCATGAGCTGGCCGCGCGTGACCACCGGCAGTTGATCCAGGGGCGTACGGGCATCCGTGCCCCGGGGCATCAGCTCCTGGTACAGGCGCGAGTCGCGCAGCGCCGCCGACAGCAACTGAGACAGACGCAACTGCTGGCGCTGCGCAATGCCCTGGGCGGTGCCCCGGTGGGCTGCCAACACGTCCATCGACACGGCGGACAGGCGCAGCAGGTCAAAAACAGGGCTCATGGCGGCGTGCCCCCCACGGTCTGCGCCAGCATGACCTGCTGGTCAGTGCCCAGGCCCATGGCCGTGGCCAGTGCCTGTCGGTCGATCCAGGCCCGGATCACGGTGGACAGACCGGCGCTGGCGCAATACAGGTAAACGTTCTGTGCCATGGCCCCGACAGCCGTCGATGCGTAGGATTCGCGCAGCGCGGCCGGCACAAGCTTCATGCGCGCGTGGTCAGCCACGTAGACCAGATCGAGGGGGCATCGTCCACAAAGTCCTGGTAGCCGGTGACGCGGCGTACATCGGCCGCCAGCACACGTTGCAGCGCATGGGCCTGCGGATCGTAGAGGTACAGGCCTTCGGGAAGGGCGACATAAACGTCCACCTCCTGGCTGTTCATGGCACTGGGCGCGGTGCGGCCGCCGTGTTCGGGCCGGTTGATGGCTGCTGCCGCCCACAGCAGATCCGACAAGGTTTGCGCGGACAGCGCTGCGGTGTCAAAGCTGCGTTCGGAGTGGCGCAGGGCCAGCGCCTGCAT
>DMZZ01000394.1:0-3590 GCA_003484805.1 Comamonadaceae bacterium
ATGCTCAAGCTGGGCGAGCGCCGCAGCATCACGCCCGACGTCAGCCGCGCCATGCTCGATGCCGCGCTGTAAAGCGCGACTTCAAGCAGACCAGCCGGACCTGCTTGAGATCGGTGAAGCCCTGCAGGGCCTTCTCTACGCCGTCCATCATCAGCGTGCGCAGGCCCTCGTTCATGCAGGCAGCCAGCAGGTCGGCGACGCGCGAGCGCGCCTGGATGTGGCGCTTGATTTCATCGTCGGCCACCAGCAGCTCGTGCAGGCCGATACGGCCTTTGTAGCCGCTGCCCTGGCATTTGTCGCAACCCACGGGGCGGTACAGGCGCAACTGGCCCTGCGCGTCACCGAAACGCTCGCGCCAGCCCTGCAGCACCGCCTGCCGCTGGCCCTCGGGGTCTTGCTGCCAGGCGGTGGTCTGGCGCAGCGGCTGGGTGTAGTCGTCCAGGCACTGCTGCAGTTCGTCGGCGACGGGCACATAGGCCTCGCGGCAACCGCACAGCTTCTTGGCCAGGCGCTGCGCGAGCACGCCGAGCAGGGCGTCGGCGAAGTTGAACGGGTCCATGCCCATGTCGAGCAGGCGCACGATGGATTCGGGCGCCGAGTTGGTGTGCAGCGTCGAGAGCACCAGATGCCCGGTGAGCGAGGCCTCGATGCCCATGCTCACGGTTTCCAGGTCGCGCGACTCGCCCACCATGATGATGTCCGGGTCCAGGCGCAGGAAGGCGCGCATCACCGTGGCGAAGTCGATGCCGGCCTTCTTGTTGACCTGCACCTGGCGCAGGCCCTTCTGGGTGATTTCCACCGGGTCTTCGGCAGTCTAGATTTTGGTGTCAGGCGTGTTGAGCTGGCGCAGGATGGAGTGCAGCGTGGTCGTCTTGCCCGAGCCCGTGGGGCCGCAGACGTAGAACAGGCCGTAGGGCTTGGAGATGGTGGGCAGCAGCCGGCGCAGGTTGTGCTCGCTCAGGCCGAGCTGCTCCAGCGGAAGCGGCTCGCCGCCCTTGAGCAGGCGCAGCACCACGTCTTCGACGCCCCCCACCGAGGCCACGGTGGCGACGCGCAGCTCGATGTCGAGCGGGCCGAAGCGGCGGAACTGGATCTTGCCGTCCTGCGGCTTGCGGCGCTCGGAGATGTCGAGGTCGCACATGATCTTGATGCGCGTGACCAGCGGCGCGCGGTAGGCCGCAGGGATCTCGATGTAGGGCTGCAGGCTGCCATCGATGCGAAAGCGGATGGCGGTCTTGCCCTTGCCCGGCTGGGGCTCGATGTGGATGCCCGAGGCGCCCTGCTGGTAGGCATCGGCCACGATCTTGTTGACCAGCTTAACGAGTTCGTTGTCGGCCGCAGCCGACACCAGCGACGCCTCGTTGGTGTCCTCTTCCGGCAGGGCGGTTTCGGCCATGTCGGCCAGCATCCGGTCCACGCTGGCTTCCTCCATGCGGCCGTAGATCTGGTCCAGCGTCTGCAGAAAATCCTGTTGTGTGGTGACCTTGTACTCGATCTTGCTGGCGCGCGGGAACACATGGCGCACCATGCGCGAGGCCAGCACGGCTTCAGGATCCAGGCACATCACCTGCAGGCCGGTGGGNNACTCGCGCTTGAGCCCACCATGCAGTGCCTCGATGCGCAGCCGATCGGGTTCAAAGCCGGTGTAGGGCACGCCAAAAAAGGCCGCCAGGCTGGCACCCAGGTCGGCCGTGCGCAGGCCGTGCTGCAGCAGCAATTCCTCGCCGGAGCGTCCGGTTTCGCGCGCCTGCGTCAGGGAGAGCGACAGCGTGGGCAGATCGAGCAGGCCCTGGTCCACCAGCCACTGGTAGCGCGCACCGCCGGGCAGGCGCGGCAAGGGCGCGGCAGGCGGCTGCTCTTCAGGCGGCACCTGCAGCGGCTGGCGGTGGTGCTTGAAGGCAATCGCCAGGGTCTGGCAGAGTTCATGCACGCCCAGCTCGGCCAGCACGCCAAAGGGTTCGTTGCTGGCGGTGTTGATGAGTTGCAGCACGCCGTAGAGCGTGTCACCGTGCAGCACCGGAGCGGTGAGCAGCTGGCGCGTGCGGTAGCCCGAGCGCTGATCCACTTCCTTCTGGAACCTCAGTCCCGNNTGCGATGGCCTGCAGCGCGGCGGCATCGTGCGCATCGGCCACGTTGACCATCTTGCGCTGCAATGCCACATACCCGGCCACGCTCGATGCCTTGATGGGCAGGCGCAGGTTGCACAGGGTCTTGAGCCCTGTCTTGAAGCGCGAGACGATGTGGCGGCCATCGTCGGCCACGGTGTAGAGCGTCATCCGGTCGGCCTGGAACAGGGCACAGATGTCCTGCTCCAGATCCACCATGATCTGCTCCACGCGGTCGGTGTTGTGGATGCGGTTGCTCAGGGATTGCAGATCACGAAAAAAAGGGCCCTCCTCCAGGCCGGGGTGCGGGGTGCTTTGCATGGGATCGGGCCTTGATGCTGCGACGATAGAAAGGGTGACCCTGGAAACGGCAGTTGGATGCGCCAGCCGGTGCCGTGATCGGCGCGCCAGGCAAGACGCGACGACGACGCGGGCTCCTGCCCGCAAGGAGGAGCAACGCCGCATGGCGCCCCGAGCGCGGTGCTGGCGGGCGCATAGCGCTCTCACCCATCGTGTGAACGCCATCGGAGCCATCAGCGATTGATTTCATGCGGCTTGGCAAAGGCGACCAAGCGGTTAACTGCCGTTTCCAGGGTGACTCCAATGTACCCCTTTCTGCTTGATCCAGGACAGAGGGCGCCACCCGCAGACGGCTCCCTCGTTGTCGTCTGCAGGGCGTTCTGCTAAGGTGCCCTTTCGCCCGTGAGCGCCACCGTGCCATGTCCGCGCGTTCACGCTTTGCGCACCCTGCTGGCCTGCGCGCCAGCCGCCCGAGGAGAAGCCATGTACCAACGAATTCTTGTGCCGGTCGACGGCAGCAACACCGCGCAGCGGGGGCTGGCCGAGGCCATCCGGCTGGCCCGCCTGACCGGGGGGCAGTTGCGCCTGCTGCACCGGGTGGATGCCCTGTCGATGACTTCCGCGATGGGTGCCTATGCCCCCTTCAGCAGCGATGTACTGGCACAGATGCACACCGATGGCGAAAACCTTCTGGCCCAGGCGCGTGAGCAGGCCATTGCCGAGGGCGTGGCTGCCGACACGGTGCTCGACGATGGCGTGCACAGCCGCCTGGCCGACTGGGTGGTGGAGGAAGTGCGCGCCTGGCCGGCCGACGTGGTGGTGCTGGGCACGCACGGGCGGCGCGGCGTGGGCCGCATGCTGCTGGGCAGCGACGCCGAGCAGGTGCTGCGCATCTGCCCGGTGCCGGTGCTGCTAGTGCGCGGCCAGGACACCGAATAAGTCAGGAGCGCTCAGAAGTTGTGAACGAACCCCGGCCCTGAAGCGTTGAGCAGTGCATGAGCACTGCGACGATCGGGAACGGAGACGAACAGACCCAGGCGGGACTGTTCGGTCAAGGGGAACTGCCGGCGGGCTCGCCCGTGGTGGAGCCTGCCAGGAGTGGCGGCGCAGCGCGGGTGATGTCGCCGCAGCGCGATCAAGTCGAGTTGCGGGCCGTCGATCTGCAGTCGCTGCTGGCGCCCGACC
>DMZZ01000094.1:0-3676 GCA_003484805.1 Comamonadaceae bacterium
CAAAAAAACCGACTGCGGGGATGTCTGGGTCAGGGTTGCCGATGCCGATCGAATAGATGGGAAAGCTCAGGCCTGACGCCATGCGGACCTCGCGCACCACGCGCACCTGCAGGTCTGCTGCGCCCTGCTCGATGGTCTTTTCCAGGGCCAGCAACTCGGGTGGGACGTTTTGGGGCACGGTGTGAGGGCAGTGGGGCCGGGGGGATGCCGGAGCATACCGCCCGCCCGGGAGCCTGTGTGCACACCGGTTGCGGGTGTGGCAAATGCGCTGAACGACGCCAAACTGTCACACGCTGCAGTTAACTTGGAGCCGCCGACAACCTCTACCAAAGGCCTTGTATGTTCTGGAAACTGCTGGGATTGCAGAGACTCCTCGACGAAATGTTCGACGTACGCTGGCCATGGCTGGATTTGCCGGGCAGCGATGGCGTGTCCTATGAAGAATTCACCCACCCATCGCCCGCGCAGGACTGAGGCGGTCCGCCAGCTGATGCTGTGGGGGCTGGTCGGCAGCGCCGTGGTCTGGGGCGTGCTGGAGTTCTTTGCGCTGCAGCGGGCGCGCTACCACGGCTGGCGCAACCGCCAGCAGGCGGCGCTCCCGCGTTAGGGGCGTGCCACGCACAGGTCAATTTGCTATTGAAAATATAGCTTCTGACGCTTGATGGGAAATGGATGAAGGCTGTTTTTGCCTTATTTTTCCGGGGACGGATCACTGCGAAATCTTGCGCGCTTCCTCGATCTGGTACTCGAAGTAGTGCTGGAAGCTGAACGCCAGGCTGGCCATCAGCACGGCGGTGCCGACCATCAGCGAGGCCACGATGGCGCCCACGGTGAGCCAGTGGGTCTGGCCGGGCGCCGCCTCGGCCGGGGCGGCGGGGTTGAAGCGAGCGTTCCAGCGCTCGGGTGTCATCAATCCATACAGGATGGCGCGCAGGGCACAGCCCGCCACGGTGAAGCCGAGCAAGGGAATGAGCAGCCAGCTCCACCGGTCGTCCTGGCCGAACTGCTGCACGCGCTCGATGCCGTACAGCCCCAGAGCCGTGGGAATGGGCAGCAGCCAGCCCAGCAGGTCGGTCGGGCCATGCAGGTAGAAGCGGTGCAGTCCCAGCGGGCCGCCCAGAAAAGTCAGCCAGGCGGCCAGGGTTTTGTTTTTCATGCGCTTATTATTCGGGCGATGTGGTGTCGCCCGCGCCCAGGGGTTTTTCCATGAGCACCACATCGCGCCAGGCGCCGAACTTCCAGCCGACCGAGCGCATCACGCCGATGTGCGTGAACCCCGCTGCCTGGTGCACCCGGATGGAACCCGCGTTGGCCGAGTCGCCGATCACGGCGAGCAACTTGCGCACGCCTGCGGCCTCGGCGGCAGTGCACAGCGCATCGAGCAGCAGCCGGCCGACGCCCAGGCCGCGTGCGGCCTCTGCCACGTAAATGGAATCCTCGGCCGAAAAGCGGTAGGCCGGGCGCGGTTTGAACCAGTTGCAATAGGCAAAGCCCAGCACCTGCCCATCCTGTTCGGCGACGAGGTAGGGCAGGCCTTTGCCGAGCACATCGGCGCGGCGTGCGGCCATGTCGGTTTCCGAGGGCGGCTCGGTTTCGAAGGTGCCGGTGCCATGGAGCACATGGTGGGCATAAATGGCCGTGATGGCGGCGATATCGCCGTCGTGGCTGGAACGAATCTGTGGCATGAGTGGTAAAGAAAGATATAATCAGCGGCTTTGCAGCGTGTCGCTGGCCGGGTGGCCATGTCGCGTGTCTCAAACGTTGCGAATTTACGTGGCCCGGGCGCATGGCGCCGGCCCACCACCCGAAGGATAAATCATGGTCGTCATTCGACTCTCTCGCGGCGGCTCCAAGGGCCGTCCTTTCTTCAACATCGTCGTTGCCGACAAGCGCGTGCGCCGCGATGGCCGCTTCATTGAGCGTCTGGGCTTCTACAACCCCACCGCCAAGGAAACCGAAGAAGGCCTGCGCATCGCACAGGACCGTCTGGCCTACTGGCAGAGCGTGGGTGCCCAGTCGTCCCCCACCGTGGACCGCCTGATCAAGCAAGCCACCAAGAAGGCCGCTTAAGGTTCGGGTAGCCCCGGCAAGGGCGGGTTGCGTCGGTTCATGACTGACGGAACCCGCCTTTTTTCATTTCTCTGCAGCAGCACGCCATGACCTCTGAACTGAAACTCGAGCCCGCCGAACTGCCCGCCGACGCCATCGAAGTCGGGCGCATCGCCGACGCCTGGGGCGTCAAGGGCTGGTTCAAGGTGCTGCCCTACAGCAGCGACCCCGAGGCATTGTTCAAAGCCAGGCGCTGGTTTCTGCAGCCTTCGGAGCGCGGCGCACGCACCTTTGCCGGCACAGCCCAGCTGTCCATCCGGCAGGTGAAGGACCATTCTGATTCCGTCGTGGCCTGGGCCGAGGGCATCGACGATCGCAACGCCGCCGAGGCTTTGCGCGGCGCCCGCATCTTCATCGAGCGTTCCAGTTTCCCTGCGGCCCAGGCCGACGAGTACTACTGGGTCGACCTGATCGGCTTGGCGGTGGTCAACCGCGAGGGCGTGGCCCTTGGCGAGGTGCGCGACCTGCTGTCCACCGGCCCGCAAACGGTGCTGGTGATTGCCTATGAACAGGATGGCAAGCCGCAAGAGCGCATGGTTCCTTTCGTCTCGGCCTATGTGGACAAGGTGGACCTGCCCGGCCGCTGCATCACGGTCGATTGGCAGCCCGATTACTGAACGGGCAGATTGCGCGCCATGCGCTTTGACGTCATCACGCTGTTTCCCGAGCTTTTTGGCCCGTTCCTGGCCAGCGGCGTGACGCGCCGCGCCTACGCCTCGGGTCAGGTGGACGTGCGCCTGTGGAATCCGCGCGACCATGCCGAGGGCAACTACCGGCGCGTGGACGACCGGCCCTTCGGCGGCGGCCCGGGCATGGTGATGATGGTGCAGCCGCTGGCGCGCTGCCTGGCCGCCATCCGTGCCGACCGTGCCGAGGCACCGGACGCCCAGGCGCCGCTGGTGCTCTTTTCTCCGATAGGCGCTCCACTGAACCATGCCGCGGTGGAGCAATGGTCGGCCAGCCGGGGCGCCGTTTTGCTGTGCGGGCGCTACGAGGGCATCGACCAGCGTTTCATTGATGCGCATGTCGATGTGCAGCTCAGCCTGGGCGACTTCGTGCTCTCGGGCGGCGAGATCGCTGCGCTGGCGCTGCTTGACGCCGTGGCGCGGCTGCAGCCCGGGGTGCTGAACGACGAAGGCAGCCACCAGTTCGACAGCTTCAATCCGGCCCTCGATGGCTTGCTCGACTGCCCGCACTACACGCGCCCCGAAGAGTGGGAAGGGCGCAGCGTGCCGCCCGAGCTGCTTTCGGGCCACCACGCGCAGATCGATCGCTGGCGCCGCGCGCAACGCCTGGCCACGACGGCGCGGCACCGCCCGGACCTGATTGCTGCGGCGCGGGCTGCCGGTCGCCTGAGCGCCCAGGACGAGCAGGTGCTGGCCAGTTGCCGCTGAGTGGTTATAATCAAAGGCTTTTCGATCCTCTGGCCGGCCGCTCTGCGTTGAAACAGCAGGGCCTGAACGTCAATCCCGACGCTGCCACTTATGGCGCGGACACGATCGCGAGATGTAAACATGAACCTGATCCAGACCCTCGAAGCGGAAGAAATCGCCCGCCTCGGCAAGAC
>DMZZ01000040.1:0-215 GCA_003484805.1 Comamonadaceae bacterium
AACCGCAGTCCAGCGGCATTGGGGGCGGGGCCTTCTTGCTGCACGCGCGCGGCGGCCAGGTGGAGGGCTATGACGGGCGCGAGACCGCGCCTGCTGCCGCTGACGAAAAGCTCTTTCTCGACGCCAGCGGCAAGCCCCTGGCATTCCATGACGGCGTGGTCGGAGGCCGCTCGGTCGGCGTGCCGGGCACCGTGCGCATGCTGGAGATGGCGCAC
>DMZZ01000040.1:272-6987 GCA_003484805.1 Comamonadaceae bacterium
GGCAAACCCTGGCCCGTGGGCCATCTGCTGAAAAACCCCGAACTGGCTGCCGTGCTGCGCCAGATCGCCACCGAGGGCAGCCGTGCCCTGCACGAAGGCCCGGTGGCCCAGGCCATCGTGGACAAGGTGCGCCAGCACCCCACCAACCCCGGCCGCCTGAGCCTGGCTGACCTGGCCTCCTACCAGCCCAGAAAACGCGAGGCGCTGTGCACCGACTACCGCGCCCGCGCGCAGGACTACCGCCTCTGCGGCTTCCCGCCGCCCAGCTCGGGCGCCATCGCCGTGGGCCAGATCCTGGGCATCCTGAACCACACCAACGCCGCCAGCCTGCCGCTACAGGACGGCCTGCCCTCGGCCGAATGGCTGCACCTCTACACCGAGGCCGCGCGCCTGGCCTTTGCCGACCGCGCCCTCTATGTGGCCGACCCCGATTTCGTGCAGCCCCCCGGCGGCAGCTGGATGAGCCTGCTCGACCCCGGTTACCTCGCCAGCCGCGCGCAGCTGATTGGTGCGCAGAGCATGAAGACAGCCCAGCCCGGCAACCCCGCTGGCACCAGGACCAGCCTGGCCCCCATGCCCGACCAGCCCGAATACGGCACCAGCCACATCAGCATCGTCGATGCCCAGGGCAACGCCCTGGCCATGACCACCACCATCGAGGATGCGTTTGGCGCGCGCCAGATGGTCAAAGGCTTTTTGCTGAACAACGAACTGACCGATTTCAGCTTTGCCCCCACCGATGCCCAGGGCCAGCCTATCGCCAACCGCGTGCAGCCGGGCAAGCGCCCCCGCTCGTCCATGGCGCCCACGCTGGTACTCGACAAAGCCAGCGGCCAGGTGCTGATGAGCAGCGGCAGCCCGGGCGGCGCGCTCATCATCCACTACACGGCCAAGGTACTCTACGGCACGCTGCAGTGGGGCCTGATGCCGCAGCAGGCCATCAACCTGCCCAACTTTGGCTCACTCAACGGCCCCTCGCTGCTCGAAGAAAAGCGCTTCCCGCCCGCCACGGTGGAGCAGTTGCGCACACGGGGCGCCGAGGTGCGCGAGATGAACATGACCAGCGGCCTGCAAGCCCTCACGCGCGGCCAGGCGCACGGCCAGCCCGTCTGGTTCGGTGGCGCCGACCCGCGCCGCGAGGGCGTCGTCATGGGTGATTAAGAATAAAAATGCCTCTAGCGCCCGTTGCACGGGCGCTAGCAGCTATCAAATCAGCAGCAAATTTCAGATTCAATCGGTGGATTCGCCGTCCGCCGTGCGGCCCCCGGCAGGCCCGCCATCGACCTGCGCCGACAGCTCGGGCAGGGCTGCCAGACGCTGGATGGCCTTGAAGCCCTGCTCGACCGCCCGGCGCAGATCGCTCAGGCGCGACAGCCACTCGTACACGGCATTGACGTCCACGGCACCGCCCGCGCCCGCGTGCAGCAACCCGGCCTTGGCCGTCTGGTAGGCCTCCTCGAAGGCCGTGCGCGCTTCGCCCGCCACCCACTCGCCGCCCGGGCCCTGGTGCGGACCTTCCGGGTCGGCCGATGCAAAAAAGCTTTGTGCCGCCGTGAACACCGGCACCACACAGACCACGATGTCGGGGCTGGCAGCGCCCGCATCGGCCAGCGGGTTTTCAGGCATACCCGGCAGGATCAAGCCCGACAGCACCGACGACCCACCCCCGCTCGCCCGGGGGGTGTGGATGCCCTGCACCCCCACGTGGTGCATCACCCGGGCCAGGGTGTCAAAGTGCATGGCAATCCGCAGCAGTTCGGGCAACTGGCTCGCCACATCCTGGTGCATGGGGTTGCGGCTGATCTGGCTGACAAACCGGCCAATTTCCTTTTGCAGGTGCTCCACCGTTTCCAGCTGGCGCGCCATACGCACATCGGCCTGAGGCAGCGGCGGCGCCCATGGCAGGGCCAGCGGATTCTGGCGCACTGCTTCGGCGGCCAGCTGCATGGCCAAATGCCCCGTGCGCGCCATTTCGCGGCGCAGCGCCTGCAGGGCCAGCGCTGGCACAGCCGCCACGTTGCGGTCCAGGTAGCGCGGCCGGGCGGCGTCCTCATCGGCCGATGCAAAACGGGCCAGCAAAAAGCGCACCAAAGGCCCTGACAAAGGCCACATCAGCGCGACCCCCAGCGTATTGAACAGGGTGTGGAAGATGACCAACTGGGTGACCACATCGCCGCTGCCCGTGAGCCACACTCCCACGCTGTGGATCAGCGCCAGCAGAGGAGACAGCAAGGCCATGGCCACCACGGCCGTGACCAGGTTGAACAGCACATGCGCCGCTGCCAACCGGCGGGCATTGGACGTGGCGCCGATGGCGGCCAGAATGCCGGTGAGCGTGGTGCCGATATTGGCGCCAATCACCATGCCGGCCCCCACCTCGACCGGCATCATGCCCCCGGCCACGGCCGTCAGCACCAGTGCGAAGGTCGCCGCCGAGGCCTGCAGCAATATCGTGATGCCCACGCCGAGCAGACCTGCCAGGGCCACCCCGGAGACGGTGCTTTCCAGCGTCGGCAAGGCCTGCGGCCCCAGGCCCTCAAAACCATCCTTGAGCAGATCAATGCCCAGAAAAAGCACGCCAAACCCCGCCAGTGCCATGCCCAGCCCGCTGCGGCGCGTGCCCTCACCCGTGAGCTTGAGCGCCATGCCGATGCCGATGAACGGCAGGGCAAAGGCGTCAATCTTCATCTTGAAGCCGATCCACGCCACCAGCCAGCCCGTTACCGAAGACCCGACGTTGGAGCCAAACACCACCCACAGGGCCGAGGTGAAGCTCAGCAGCCCGGCATTGACAAAGCCGATGGCGGCCACCGTCATGGCGGTGGACGACTGCACCAGCGCCGTCAGCAACACTCCGGTGAACAAGCCATGCAGGCGGGTGCGCGTCCAGGCGGCCAGAATGCGCTCCAGCGCCCGGCCTGCAGCCAGCTTCAGGCCATCGGTCAGCATGGTCATGCCGAGCAGAAACAGGCCAATGCCGCCCAGCAGGGACACCCCCATCAACAGGGGCGAAGGCATTGCTGCCACGGCGCCCTCAACCACGGCAGCCCTGCCCTGTGCAAGCGCACGCCTTACACATCGATCGCGTCCGCAGAGCCCGCCTGCTTGCGCAGCTCGAACTTCTGGATCTTCCCCGTGCTGGTCTTGGGCAGTTCACCAAACACCACAGCGCGCGGCACCTTGAAGCCGGCCAGGTGCTGCTTGCAGTGCGCCACGATGTCCTCGGGCGTCGTCGTGGCACCCGCCTTGAGTTCCACAAAGGCGCACGGCGTCTCGCCCCATTTGGCGTCGGGCTTGGCCACCACGGCGGCAGCGAGCACGTCAGGGTGGCGGTAGAGCACGTCTTCCACCTCGATGGACGAGATGTTCTCGCCGCCCGAGATGATGATGTCCTTGCTGCGGTCCTTGATCTTGATATAGCCGTCGGGGTACTGCACGGCCAGGTCGCCACTGTGAAACCAGCCGCCCGCAAAGGCTTCTTCGGTGGCCTGGGGGTTCTTCAGATACCCCTTCATGGCGATGTTGCCCTTGAACATGATCTCACCCATGGTCTCGCCGTCCTGCGGCACGGGCAACATCGTTTCGGGGTCGAGCACGCGCACGTCGCGCTCCAGGTGGTAACGCACGCCCTGGCGGGCGTTGAGGCGAGCACGCTCGCCAATGTCCAGGCCGTCCCAGGCCTCGTGCTTGGCGCACACCGTGGCCGGGCCGTACACCTCGGTCAGGCCGTAAACATGGGTCAGGTCGAACCCCATCGTCTCCATGCCCTCGATCATCGAGGCGGGTGGCGCGGCGCCCGCCACCATGGCCTTGACGCCTGCGGGCACACCCACTTTCATCGCAGCCGGGGCGTTGACCAGCAGGCCGTGCACGATGGGCGCGCCGCAGTAGTGCGTGACGCCGTGGTTACGGATGGCGTCGAAGATGGCCTGCGCCTCCACGCGGCGCAGGCACACGTTGACGCCCGCGCGCGCCGCCACCGTCCACGGAAAGCACCAGCCGTTGCAGTGGAACATGGGCAGCGTCCACAGATAGACGGCGTGCTTGGGCATGTCCCACTCCAGCACATTGCTGATGGCATTGCTGGCCGCGCCCCGGTGGTGGTAGACCACGCCCTTGGGGTTGCCGGTGGTGCCGCTGGTGTAGTTCAGCGCGATGGCGTCCCATTCGTCGGCTGGCAGCTCCCAGGCGAACTGCGGGTCGCCACCGGCCACAAAGGCGTCATAGGTAACGCTGCCCACCTGCTGGCTGGCGGGGCCGTAAACCGCGTCCTCCACATCGATCAGCAGCAACGGTGCTTTGCTCTGGCGCAGCGCCAGGGCCTTGGCCAGGGTGGGTGCGAACTCGGGATCCACGATCACGGCCTTGGCCTCGCCGTGGTCGAGCATGAAGGCGATGGCCTCGGGGTCCAGGCGCGTGTTCAGTGCGTTGAGCACCGCGCCCGCCATGGGCACGCCAAAGTGCGCCTCGACCATGGGCGGCGTGTTGGGCAGCATCACGGCCACGGTGTCGTTTTTCCCGATACCGGCGCGCTGCAGGCTGCTGGCAAGCTGGCGGCAGCGCGCATAGGTCTGCGCCCAGGTCTGGCGCAGGCTGCCATGCACGATGGCCAGACGGTCGGGGTAGACCTCGGCCGTGCGCTCGATGAAGCCCAGCGGCGACAGCGGGGCAAAGTTGGCAGCGGTGCGGGGCAGGTTCTGATCGAAGATCGACGTCATGGGCAAATGCGGTAGGAAAGTTAGAAAGTGCCGGTGCGGCGGTTCAGCTTGGCGCGGTACATCGCTGCATCGGCGCTGGCCAGCAGGTTGTGGGCATCTTGCGCATCGCGCGGGAACAGGCTCAGACCGATGCTGGCGCGCAAGGGGTAAGGCTTGCCCTGGATGTCCAGCGGCTGCTCGAAGGCCTGCTGCAGTTTGGCAACAATCTGCTGCGCGGCCTCTTCGGAGTCTACGTTTTCGCACAGCACGGTGAACTCGTCCCCGGCCAGCCGGGCCACGGTGTCCACCTGGCGCACGGCCCCCTGAATGACCTGCGCGGTAGCCTTGAGCACGGCGTCCCCCATGGCATGGCCCAGGCTGTCATTGATGGACTTGAACTCGTCCAGATCCACAAACAGCAGGGCGCAAGGCCGGCCACTGCGCCGCGACATCTCCAGCGCCTGCGCCAGGCGCTGCTCGAACATCCGCCGGTTGGGCAGCCCCGTCAGGGCATCATGGTGGGCCAGATGCGTCATGGCATCGCGGCTGGCATTGAGTTCGGACATCTGCAGGCGGATCTGTTGCTCCATGTCGCTGAAACTGCGGGCCAGTTCGCCCAGCTCGTCCTGCCGCTTCACGGGCAGCGCGCCATGCGCCTGCCCCTGCGAAAACGCCTGTGTGGCCCGCACCATTTCATGCAATGGCCCGGTAACCACCCGGGACACCCAGGCCGCCAGCACGATGCCGCCCAGACACAGCGCCAGCAGGATCTTGCCAATGCTGCGCCCCAGCTCGACGACCTCGCCCCGTACCACGGCCATCGGCTGCGAAAGCCCCACCACCATGAACCGCCCGTCGTCCTGAAAGCCCAGCGGCATGCGCACAAAGGCCAGCGCCTGCGGGTTGCCATCGCTACCCTGGTGCGTCATCACCACCTGGCGGCTTTGCCCTTGAATGATCTGGCCCACCGGGGGCAGACGGTCCTGCGCCAGGATGCGCTGGCCCCGGTCAAAACCATAGGTCTGACTCCGGTCCGAATGGACCAGAAAATCCCCCCAGCGGTTAAGCAGATAAAAGCCATAGGGGGCTGGCAGACCGGCGCTGAAGTTGGAAAAGAACGCATCGGCTGCCACGCGAATGACGATCACGCCCACCAGCTGCCCGCCTTGAACAATGCTCGCTGCTATGTTGAAAACCGGCAGTTCCCCGCCCTGGTCGGGATTGCCTTCGTGGTTGATGCCGAATTCAGAAACATACACCGCACCCGCACCCAGTTTGAGGGTTTCGAACACGAACGGAAAATGGGCCTTCTCCTGCAGGGCATCCCCCTCTACGCGAAGCATGCCCATGCCCGCGCGCTCGACCCGCACCAGTTCCAGCCCATGGTCGTGCGCACCAATCAGCCGGATTTGCAGGTATGAGGGACGGGCCGACAGCGTGGCCTTGAACACATTGGCCAGCATGTTCCGGTCATGGGTATGCACAGCAGGGGTGGCCTGCGCTTGGGCAGCCTGCGTTTCGGCCACCAGAGCCGCCAGCATGGTGGTGTCCCGCGCCACGGTGGCAAACCCGGCCTGCATATGCTGCGCCAGAATTTGCGTGGTGGCCAGCAGCGAGCGCTGAGCCCGGGCGTCCAGCATTTCACGCCCGGTCACAAACGTGAAATACCCCACCAGCAAGGCGGCCATGACACTGAAGCACGCCAGCAAGACCCCGAGGCGAAAGCCGATACTCCAGCGCATCCTAGAACCTCTCGGGCCGATCGCCCGAAACGATGCGTTGCCACAGGCGGCTGCGGCGCGCGCCATCTTCCACCCGCTCAAGCCAGACGATCGGACCCTTGACGGCCCCCACCAGCCCGGCGGGCTCCTCCAGGGTATTGGCCAAGCCCTGGCGCTGCGTCAGTTCGCGGTTCACCTGGGGTTCGAGCATGTAGTTGATCCACTGCGTGGCCAGCGCCACCTGGGTCGAGCGGCTGGAAATGGCCCAGCAGTCCAGCCAGGCCAGGGCCCCCTCGC
>DMZZ01000040.1:7125-7413 GCA_003484805.1 Comamonadaceae bacterium
CCAGGTGCATGGACGCCAGCGAAAAACCGTGGCTGCTGCCATCGAACGCCAGCACCCGCCCGCGCCAGCGCGGGTCCCAAAGCACCTCCAGCGATTCGGGGGGTGCCCCGAAGGCCTTGCGGTCATAGATCAGGCCCATTTCCGAATAGGTGTAGGGCACGGCGTACACCCGCCCCTGGTGGGCAATGCCCGCAATCGCATCGAGCTGCCTGAAACGCGGCAATTGGCGGGTGACATTGGGAATGTCGCCCAAGGACAGGGGTACCAGTTGCTGCTGAGCGACGAACT
>DMZZ01000046.1:0-2576 GCA_003484805.1 Comamonadaceae bacterium
TTTCTCAAGTCCGACAGGCTCCTAGCGCGACAGCCCGCATCCGGCGTGACGCAAATCACGCTTGCGCCACTTTGCCGCGCCACGGGATACACGCCTACACAGCTCTTCGCCGGAGGGCTACACGGGCTTTACGCAACACGTGCACGATGAGGGCTCCGGTTCCGCTCGGAATCCTATGTGAGGAGATTTCCATGGCACGCAACACCCTCGCCGCCGCTTCCATCGTCCTGCTGTCGCTCTGCGCCTTCACGGCACCCGCGCAGGCCCACACCACGGCCACCATCCTCATCCAGACGGCCCCGCCGCCGCCCCGCTATGAGGCGGCGCCCCCGCCCCGGCGCAGCATGGTCTGGGTTCCGGGCCATTGGGAGTGGCGCGGCCGCCACCATGTCTGGATCGACGGCCACTGGATCAAGGGACGCCCCGGCTACCGCTCCCACGCTCCCACGCTCCCACCTGGGTGGAGCAGGGCGGCCGGTGGCATATGCGGCCCGGCGGCTGGGACCGCGACCACGACGGTGACGGCGTGCCCAACCGGCGCGATCATCAGCCGGGCAACCCCTACCGCAACTGAGACTGGCGCGCCGCCGACGCTTTATAAGCATCTGTCGTGATGCATAAGCTGGCGCGCGCCCCTAGAATGGCCGCAGCAGGAGAGCAGGCGGCCCGTGCCGCCTCACCGAAGGCGCAAACTCCCATACACGCTCAGGTTCCGTACTGCACCATCATCAAAGCCGTCTGGAGAGCCGCCACACCCGTGGCGCACCGAAGGAGCAAGCCCCGCGCCGTGTTGGCGCGGCGTGAATCTCTCAGGTACCAAGGACAGGGGGAGCGGCAGCTTGGCGGACGCGCGCCAGCTGTTTGCTATTATATTAATAGCCGTCAACGCACGTCCATCAAGCGCCAGAACCAAAAAAGGCTCTAAAAATGCGCGTAATCGTTCTCGGCGCCGGCTTGCTCGGCGTCACCTCGGCCTACTACCTGCAACAGCTCGGCCACGAAGTGACCGTCATCGACCGCCAGGCCACGCCTGGCGCAGAAACCAGTTTCGCCAATGGCGGCCAGATCTCGGTGAGCCACGCCGAGCCCTGGGCCAACCCGAGTGCGCCGCTCAAGGTGCTGCAGTGGCTGGGCCAGGAAGATGCGCCCTTGCTGTTCCGTCTGCGCGCCGACATGCGCCAATGGCTCTGGGGTCTGCAGTTTCTGCGCAACTGCACCCCGGAGCGCACGCGCCACAACATCCGCCAGATCGTCAGCCTGGGCACCTACAGCCGCAGCGCACTGCAGCAGCTGCGCCGCGACACGGGCATCCAGTACGACCAGCGCACCCAGGGCATCCTGCACTTCTATACCAACCAGAAAGAATTCGACGGCGCCCTCGGCCCTGCCGAGCAGATGCGCCAGCTCGGCTGCGAGCGCCAGGTGATCAGCGCCGATGAGGCCGTGCGCATCGAACCCGCGCTGCGCCACATCCGGCCCCAGCTGGCGGGCGCCACCTTCACCGCCGAGGACGAATCGGGCGATGCCAACCTCTTTGTGCGCGAACTGGCCCGGCTTTGCGAGCAGGCCGGTGTGCGTTTTCGCATGGGCGCGCACATCACGGCACTGCGCGCCGCCGGGGGCGAAATCGACCATGTGGAGCTGACCAACGCCGAGGGACGCTTCGAGCGCCTGCGCGGCGACGCTTACGTGCTGGCCATGGGGTCGTTCAGCCCGCTGCTGGCGCAGCCTCTGGGCATTGCGCTGCCCATCTACCCGGCCAAGGGCTATTCGGTCACCCTCCCCGTGAAAGATGCCGCGATGGCGCACCAGGTGAGCCTGACGGACGACGAATTCAAGCTGGTGTTCTCGCGCTACACCAGCGCGCAAGGCGACCGCCTGCGCATCGCGGGCACGGCCGAACTCAATGGCTACGACCGCAACCTGAACCCCGCACGCTGCGAAGCCATCGTGCGCCGGGTGGAACAGCTCTTTCCCGGTGCGGGCGACACCACCCGGGCCGAGTTCTGGACCGGCCTGCGCCCGGCCACGCCGAGCAATGTGCCGCTGATTGGCCGCACCAAGCTGCCCAACCTGTTCCTCAACACGGGCCACGGCACGCTGGGCTGGACGCACTCCTGCGGGTCGGGCAAGGCGCTGGCCGACATCGTGAGCGGCCGGGTGCCGGAAGTGGACTTTGCCTTCACCGGCCTGCAGGGGGGCGGGCGGCCCGTACTGCAGCCCGCCACCTGAGGGCCGCTGAGGCTCTCAGGCCTGCTCAGCCGGACGCAGCAGCAGGGGCTGGGCGCGCAGGAATTTCTCGCATTCCTGTGCGGGCAGCGGCCTGCTGCAGAAATAGCCCTGCACCTCGTCACACCCTTGCGCGCGCAGCGCATCGAGCTGCTCCTGGGTTTCGACGCCCTCGGCGATGGTCTGCATCCCCAGGCTGGAGGCCATGCGGATGATCGCGTTGACAATGGCCCAGTCTTCCATTTTGGTCATGATGTCCTGCACGAAAGACCTGTCGATCTTCAGCTTGTAGACCTGGAAACGCTTGAGGTAACTGAGGGAAGAATAGCCCGTGCCGAAATCGTCAA
>DMZZ01000258.1:0-18762 GCA_003484805.1 Comamonadaceae bacterium
GCTCTTTTTTTGATAGCTTCTAGCGCTTGTCCATCAAGCGCTGGATGCCAAAAACACTTGACACCATGAACCCCGACGCCCTCGCCCGCCTGCGCTCCGTGCTGCAAACCCATGTGGACCAGGGCCTTCTGCCCGGTGCCGTGGCGCTGGTGCACCACCGGGGCCGGACCGTGCTGCACGAAGCCGTGGGCCACCAGCGCCCGCCCTCCGCCGAAGCGGCAGCGCCCGCCATGGCGCCCGACACGGTGTTCCGCATCTACTCGATGACCAAGCCCATCGCCTCGCTGGTGGCGATGATGGCGATGGAAGAAGGCCGCCTGCTGCTGTCGCACCCGGTGGCCCACTACCTGCCCGCCTTTGCCGCGCAGCAGGTATACGACCCGACCACGGGCGCCACCACCCCCGCCCCGCGCGAGGCCACCGTGCACGACCTGCTGCGCCACACCGCCGGCCTGAGCTACGCCTGGGACCTGGGCACCGTGCCCGACGCCTACCGCGCCGCGCGCATCGGATCGCGCCGCCACAGCAACACCGAACTGGCGGCCGCACTCGGCCCGCTGCCGCTGGTGCACGCACCCGGCAGCTGCTGGGAATACAGCCGCGCCACCGATGTGCTGGGCGCCGTGCTGGAAGTGATCGAGGGCGAGCCCCTGGGCGCCATCCTGCAGCGNNGCACCGCCTGGCCGAGCCCTTTGCACGCGACCCGCAGACCGGCCTGAAGGTGGCGCTGATCGACGTGACCGCCCCACCCGTGTTCGAGTCGGCGGGCGGCGGGCTGGTGTCCACCGCCAGCGACTACGCACGTTTTCTGCAGCTGATGCTGGGCCGGGGCACCGCACCGGGCACGGACGGCCCCGTGCGGCTGCTGGGCCGCGCCACGGTGGATTTCATGACGGCCGACCACCTGGGCACCCTGCCCGTGGTGGGTGACATCTTGCCCACGGGCTACGGCTTTGGTCTGGGCGTGGCGGTGCGCACTGCGACCGGCCTGGCCACGCGTCCGGGCTCGGCCGGGCACTACAGCTGGAGCGGCCTCGGGGGCACCTTCTTCTTCGTGGACCCGGCCGAAGACCTGTTTGCCATCCTGCTCACCCAGGCCCCTGGCCAGCTGCGCTACCTTTGCGAGCTGTACCCTGCCCTGGTGTACGCAGCGCTCTGAAACAACAAGGCCCGCCCTCTTGCGATGGCGGGCCTTGTGATCTGGCGCCTGGCTTACTTGGCCAGATCGCTCAGGCGGATCTCACGCACCTTGCCGCCCTCGATCACGGCCACGCGGGTGTTGGCCGTGGAGCCGCCGCGGTCATTCACACCGTTGATGTCGTGCGGGTTGTGCGCATCGGGCAGGGCCTTGAAAGCCTTGTCCAGATTGGCGCGAATGGCCGCTGCATCGCTGGTGCTGCCGGCCATCTTCATGGCCAACGCGGTGGCGTGCACGGCGGTGTAGTTCAGCGACACCTCCGAGCTCGGGTCGCGGCCCGGGTTGAGCTTGCGGAAGCGTTCGACGAAGGCCTTGGTGATGGGAGAGCTGTCCTCCACCACAGGCAGCACGCCAATGGAGCCTTCCAGCGGGCCATAGCCGCCGGTGATCTTGCCGATCTCGTCCATCTTGGCCTGGTCGATGATGACGAAGCCGCCCTTGAAGCCCAGTTCGCGCGCCTGCTTGACCACCAGGCCCGTGGGCTCGGAGGCGCCGCCGATGAACAGCACGTCGGGCTTGGACGCCAGCACGCGGCTCACGCCGCTGTAGAAGTCGGTGGCACGGTTGTACGACATCGGGTTTTCCGCCACGACCTTGCCGCCAGCCGCTTCCCAGGCGGGCTTGAACGCGGCCGTCCAGGCCTTGGCGTAGTCATGGTCGGCATTGGCCACGGCCACGTTCTTGCCATACTTGCCCATGGCGTGGCTCACAAAGGGCTTGATATAGGACGTGAACTCGGGCGGAATGCGCAGCGTGAGCTTGTTGCCCTTCTCGGTGATCTGCGGCACGCTGGTGTAGGACAGCAGCAGCACCTTCTGCTGCTCGTTGATAGCCTGCACGGCGAAGCTGCCACCCGAGTGCGGCACCAGCACGGCAGCAGCCTTGTGCTCCTGCACCAGGCGCTGGGTGTTGATGGCAGTCTCGGACGGGTTGTACTTGTCGTCCAGGGCGACGACCTCCAGCTTCACTTTCTGGCCCGCCACCTCCAGCCCGGCCTCGTTGATTTCCTTGATGGCCATCTCCATGCCGCTGAGCACGTTCTTGCCGTACAGCGCGGCGCCGCCGCTCAAGGGGCCGGAATAGCCGATCTTGACGACCTGCTGGGCCATGGCCGGGGCAACGCCCAGCAGCGTTGCGGCGAAGGTGCTGGCGCACAGGCGAAGAATGGTCTTGCGTTTCATGCTGTCTCCTTGGGGTGGATGGGAAAAGGGGGAAATCAGGCGCCGATGTAGGCCCGGCGCACGGCTTCGTTGTTCATGAGACTTTCGCGGTCGCCCTCCATGACGATGCGGCCGCTCTCGATCACGTAGGCGCGGTGCGCGATCTTCAGTGCCGCAAACGCGTTCTGCTCGGCCAGCAGCACCGTGGTGCCGGCCTGGTTGATGCGCTGGATGACCTCGAAGGTCTGCTTGATGACCAGCGGCGCCAGGCCCAGCGAGGGCTCGTCGAGCAGCAGNNGGCCGATGGCCACCATCTGCTGTTGGCCGCCGCTGAGCGAGCCGGCCGGGTCGTCCTTTTTCTGGTCGAGGATGGGGAACAGCGCCAGCACCTCGTCGAGGCGCTGGCGGTTGCCGGCACTGTCGCCNNACCGACATGCCGGGGAACAGCTTGCGCCCCTCGGGGCACTGCACCACGCCGTGCTGCACGATCTGCGAGGGCTTCATGCCCACCAGGTTCTTCTCGCCATAGCGGATGCTGCCGCCCGCCGCCTTGTGGATGCCGCTGATGGTCAGGAAGATGGAGCTCTTGCCCGCGCCGTTGGCTCCCAGCAGCACCACCAGCTCGCCCTGGTCGGCGTGCAGGCTCACGCCATTGAGGGCCGTGAAGCTGCCGAAGTTCAGCGATACGTTCTCAAGCGTCAGCATGCTCGCTCCCCAGGTAGGCATCGATCACGGCCGGGTTCGCCTGGATCTCGGCGGGCGTGCCTTCGGCAATTTTTTCACCGTAGCTGAGCACCAGAATCTTGTCGGCCAGGCTCATGATCATGTTCATCTTGTGTTCGATCAGGCACACGGTCAGGCCGCTCTGCACCATCTTGCGGATGAGGTCGGCCAGGCCCTGGGTTTCGTCGGGGTTCACGCCGCCGGCAGGCTCGTCCAGCAGCAGCAGGCGCGGGCCGGTGGACAGGGCCAGGGCGAACGCCACGCGCTTGCGCTCCTCCTGCGAGATGTCGCCCGCCATGCGGTTTTCCAGGTGCGAGAGGCCGACGAAGTTCAGTGCGTCGCGCGCCTTCTCGCGGCAGATGCGCTCTTCCTCGCGCAGCAGGCTGGAGCCGCGCAGCACGTCGAGCAGGCCGGATTTGGTGCGCAGGCGGTGGCCGACGATGAGGTTGTCGAGCACCGAGGCCATGTCGAACAGCGCGGTGGTCTGGAAGGTGCGCGCCACGCCCAGGTGCGCCACCTGGTCGGTGCGCAGCGAGGTCACGTCCTGGCCTTCGAGCGTGATCGTGCCCGAGGTCGGGCGGTGCACGCCGCTGATGAGGTTGAAGAACGTCGTCTTGCCCGCACCGTTGGGACCGATGATGGCGTTGATCTTGCCCGTCTCGATGGTGGTGCTGACGTCATTGACGGCCGCCAGCCCGCCGAAGCGCTTGGTCAGGTGTTCAATCTTGAGCATGCGTGCCTCCCTGTGCGGCGCGGCGCGCACGCCATCCCAGATAGGTGCCCACGATGCCGTGCGGGACGAAGATCACCAGCAGCACCAGGATGGGCCCGAAGACGAGGAAGCGGTATTCCTGCAAAAACTGCAGGTACTGCGTGAGCCAGGGCATGGCCAGCGCGCCCAGCAAGGGGCCGAGCAGCGTGCCCAGGCCGCCGATCAGCATGTACATGGTCATGTCGAAGGTGTGCTCCACCCCGGCCACGCCCGGGCCGATGAAGCGCACATAGCCCGCGTACAGGCCGCCCGACATGCCCGCGTAGAACACCGACAGCATGAAGGCCAGCGTCTTGTTGCGCATGAGGTTGATGCCCAGCGACTCGGCCAGTTCATCACTGTTGCGAATCGCCATGAAGGTGCGGCCCAGCAGCGAGTTGACGATGCGCCGCATGGCCCACAGGCCGACCACCAGCCAGAAGAACACCAGGTAGTACAGCGCCAGCGGCGTATCGAAGCGGATCACGCCGATGGGCTCGGGCGCCGGGATGCCCATGATGCCCACGGTGCCGTGCGTCAGGCCCTCCCACTTCTCGATCACCAGGAACATGATGTAGCCCACGCACAGCGTGAAGATCGAGAAGTAGTGGCCCTTGAGCCGCAGCGACAGGATGCCGATGAAGTAGCCCAGGAAGGCCGTGACCACGCCCGAGAGCGCAAAGGCACCCCAGAACGACCAGCCATGGTCCACCGTGAGAATGCCCACGGTGTAGGCCCCCACGGCCATGAAGCCTGCGTGCGCCAGATTGAACTGCCCGGTGTAGCCGGTGATGAGGTTCAGCCCGATGGTGGCAATGGCGAAGATGTAGGCCGTGCCCATCACCGTGAGGTGGTAGTCGTTGCCCGTGAACAGCGGAAACAGCAAGCCCGCAGCCAGCAGCAGGGCCCAGCCCAGTTTGCCTTGGAGATAGCCCATGGTCAGCGCACTCCCTTGGTGAACAGGCCCTGTGGGCGCAGCGAAAGGATGAACACCAGCAGCACGAAGGCGATGATGTCCTTGTAGTCGGTGGAGATGTAGAAGGCGCCAAAGCTCTCGGCAAAGCCGATGATCAGGCCGCCCACAATGGCACCCGGAACGCTGCCCATGCCGCCGAGGATGATGATGACGAAGGCCTTGGTGATCACCAGGTGCCCCATCGCCGGGTACACGAGGTTGATGGGCGCATACAGCGTGGCCGCCACGGCGGCAAGCACACCCGAGATGGCGAAGGTGAGCATGGCCACGCGGTTGGCGTCGATGCCGACGAGCGACGCGCCGTCGCGGTTCTGCGCCATGGCGATGATGGTCGAGCCCATCACCGTCTTCTTCAGGAACAGGTGCAGCACCACCATCAGCGTGAACGCGGCGGCGATGATGAGCAGGCGCTGCACCGGCGCCGTGACGCCCGCCAGCTCGATGATTCCGTTGTAGGGCGTCTGCATGCGGTGGAAGTCGGCGCCCCAGACGGCTTGCGCGGCGGCCTCCAGAAACAGCAGCATGCCGATGGCGGCAATCATGGGGTGCAGGCCCGAGGCGTTGCGCAGCGGGTGGAACACCAGCCGCTCGGCCAGCACGGCAATCAAGGCCACGCACAGGGCCGCGCCACCCATGGCCAGCCAGTAGTTCCAGCCCCAGGCCGACATGAGGTGGAACGACACGAAGGCGCCGAACATGTAAAACGCACCGTGGGCAAAGTTGGGCACGTGCAGGATGCCGTACACCAGCGTCAGCCCCAGGGCCACCAGACCGTAGATGCCGCCCAGGGTGAAGCCGTTGAGGACTTGCTGCAGAAACATCTCCATCACACGGCCCTCCGTGCTGCGGCGAGGGCCGGGCACCGGGCCCGCCTGTCATGCGGGGGCCATGCCCTGCGGGCGTTGGACCCCGTGTCCGGGAGTGTCTGCATCATCTGGCTCCTGTAAGTTGGCACTGCGGCGGGCCGCTCTGTTCCGATCCACCCCATGGGTGCGTACGGACGAAAGGGGGATTGCCAGCGCAGCTTACGGGCCGATCGATAGGTCAAAAGTACGAATTCCGCGATGCAGAACAATTTGAGGGTAAACACCCATGCCTGCGGGTCTTTTCCAGTCACATAGATGACTTTTGACGGCAGTTACGGATTTTTGCATTCATCAATCTAGCACTCGGACCAACCGCTTTACCCTGCCGTTCTGTAATGCAGAACAAGGCCAGCGCCTGCCGTTGGCGGGGCTACCGGCCCCCAGCGCCAAAACGATGTGCCGAGGCAAACCACTTTTGCCCTCAAATTGCTATAATATTTATAGCTTCTAGCGCTTTATGTATAAGTTTCATCCAGTTTTGACACTATTTTTTCCCATCGCCGTAACGGAACCCGCTTCCCGCCCACCGGGCAGGCGCATGGCATGACCGTAAAGTGGAGACCCGGCGGGCCCATGGGGGCGTGCCATGAACGTGACGTGTCCCACGAACGGATGGAGGTTTATGCAGATTCGCTGTGCACTGGTCGGCATGCCCGGCTCGGGAAAGTACACCGTAGGCAGGCAGCTGGCCCACCGGCTCGGGGTGGCCTTTGTGGACCTGGACCACCGGCTGGAGCAGGTCATGGGCACCACCATTCGCAATTATTTCGAGACCAAGGGCGAAGAGCGCTTTCGCGACCTTGAAGCGCGCGTGCTGGCCGAGGTGGCGCAGCAACCGGGCGGCCTGGTGCTGTCGACCGGCCGACGCCCAGGCCGCGCAGCGCCGCGCCGGCAGCTGGGGCGAGGCGCTGGCGGGCATGGGGCGGCTTTTCCAGCTGCCGCCCACCTGGGGCATCGTGATCCTGGGCATGTCGTGCTACGCCGCGTTTCTGTCGCTGCGCGGCCTGTGGCTGGGGCCGCTGCTCATCGATCGCTACGGCTTCACGCTGGTGGACAGCGGCAACGTGGCGCTGGTGCTGTCGCTCATTGCGCTGTTCACGCCGGCCGCATGGACCCGGGCCCGCAGCGGCGCCGCCGCTGGGTGGCCAGGGCCTCGCTGCTGATGGCCGCGCTGTTTGCCACCATGGCCTTCGTGCAGCACGCAGGCAGCACCGTGGCGCTGATGATCCTGATGGGGCTGCTGTCGGGCTACAGCATCCTGCAGTACGCCGACGTGCGCTCGTCCTACCCGGCCGAGCTCACCGGGCGTGGGCTGTCGCTCTACACCATGGCCATGTTTCTCGGCGTGGCCTTCATGCAGTCGGCCACCGGCGCCGTGGCCGCCTGGGCGCAGGGCCAGGGCCTGGAGCCCTACCGCGCCGTGCTGCTGGCGATTGCCGCCTGGCTGGCGCTGGCCTCGCTGGCGTTCCGGTGGCTGCCGGTCTCGCCGCTGCTCGCCCCCCCACGCTGAACGGCCGCCAGCCGGCTCAGCGCGGGCGCCACGCGGCGGCTGCGCCGCCCTGCTCCAATTTTTGCAGGACTTCCTGCGTGTGCGCTCCGGAGGCGCAGGTGTCGGCGGGCGGGTAGGCGGCGCCGTCAAAGCGCGGCGCCGGTGCGGCCTGCAGCACGCCCTGGTGCTCGCTGTACACGCCACGCGCCTGCAGGTGCGGGTGCCGGGCCGCCTCCAGCGGGCTGAGCACGACGCCAAAGCAGGCATCGGTGGGCTCCAGCAGCGCCTGCCAGTGCGCGCGCGGCTGCGCCAGGAACAGCGCGGCCAGGCGCGCGCGGCGCAGCGGCCAAGCCGCCTTGTCCCACTGCGGGCCGCTGAAATCGGGGTCGTCGGCGAGGCCCAGCGTCTGCAGCAGCAGCGCATAGAACTGCGGCTCCAGCGCGCCCACGGTGATGTGGTCGCCGTCGGCGCAGACATAGGTGTCGTAGAACGGCGCGCTGTCGTGGATGCTCTGGCCGCGCGCATCGCCCACCAGGCCGCTCTGGCGCGCGCTCAGCATCAGGTTCAGCATGTGGGCCGCGCCGTCGACGATGGCAGCATCGACCACCGTGCCGCGGCCGGTGGCGCGCGCCTGCACGATGCCCGACAGCAGCCCCGTCATGAGGTACAGGGCGCCGCCGCCGATGTCGCCCAGCACCGCAAAGGGCGAGACCGGCCGCGCATCCGCCGGACCGCAGGCCCACAGCGCGCCGCTGACCGCGGCATAGTTGGTGTCATGCCCGGCGCGCAGCGCCAGCGGCCCGCTCTGGCCCCAGCCGGTCATGCGGCCATAGACCAGGCGCGGGTTGAGCGCTAGGCATTCCTCGGGGCCCAGGCCCAGGCGCTCCATCACGCCGGGGCGCATGCCCTCGATCAGCGCGTCCGCCTCCTGCACCAGCGTGCGCACCAGCGCGCGGCCGGCCTCGGTCTTGAGGTCGGCAAACACCGAGCGCTTGCCCCGGTTGAGCAGCTTGCCGGTGATCTCCTGGCCCGGGGCCTGGCGCACCAAGGAGATCACGTCGGCCCCCAGATCGGCCAGGTGCATCGCACAAAACGGCCCCGGCCCCAGGCCGCCAATCTCCAGCACACGCACGCTGTTCAATGCTTTCACGGAGTCTCCTTGGGTTGATGTTGGATGCGCACTTCACAGGCCCGAGGCGCCGAGCACGCTCTCGACCGAGCGCACCAGCGTGCGCAGGCGCGGGCCGACATCGGTCTCCAGCCGGCTGCACAACGGGCTGTAGACCGGCAGTGTGACGGCAAACACCCACAGCTCGCCGTCCTGCGGGCGTGACATGGCCACGGCAATCGATTCGAGCTCGCGGTGCAGATCGCCGTGGCTACGGCAAAAGCCGTGCTCGGCCAGGTCCTGGCGGGCGTCTTCCAGGCGCTGCTCCAGCCAGGCGGCGCGCTGCGGATCGGCGGCGTGCAGGTCGCGCAGGTAGGCGGCGCGCTCCGGCTCGGCCAGGCCCAGCAGGTAGGCGCGGCCCGAGGCGGTGCGCGACAGCGAGGCGCGCACCCCCACCTCGGGCCGGAAGACGGGGTTGCCCAGGCTGTTGGCCTGCTCGACCAGGCACAGCTCGCGCCGGAAGCCCACGGCCAGTTGCACCTGGCCCTCGGTCAGGTCGGCCAGCGCCTGCATCTGCGGCCGCGCCAGCTGGCGCAGCGCCAGGCGCGTGAGCACCGGCGAGGACAGCTCCAGCAGCCCCAGGCCGGGCACGTATTTGGACAGGCGCTCGGAGTAGCGCAGCAGGCCGAGTTCGCACAGCGTCTCGGTCAGGCGGAACAGCGTGGGCTTGGGCAGCCCGGTCAGGTCCATCAGCTCCTTGGCGCTGAGCTCCTGGCATTTGTTGGAAAAGCACCGCAATATGGAAACGCCGCGCACCAAGGCGCTGACCAATTTGCCGTCCGGATCTGCGTTTGCGTTCACATCGACCTCGAGAGAAAAGCCGCGATTCTCGCCTGCCTGCGTGTCAAGCCTGGGGCCACTGAAAAGGCATCGGCTTTTTCTCCAGGAAGCAGTGCACCGCCTCCCGGTGCTCCGGCGTGCCCATGGCCAGGGCCTGGGCATTGGCCTCCTGTTCCAGCAGCGAGGGCAGGTCGTTCGCAGCCAGGGCCAGCGAGCGCTTGATCAGGCTCAGCGCCACCGGCGACGCGCCCACAAAGCTGCACGCAATCGCCTGGGCGCGTGCCTGCAGCGCATCGGACGCGACCAGCTCGGTGGCAATGCCCAGCTGCAGCGCCTCTTGCGCCGAGACCTCGCGGCCCGACAGCATGAGTTCGCGCGCCCGCTGCACGCCCACGACGCGCGGCAGGGTGTAGAACGCCGCGCAGTCGGGCACCACCCCCACGCGGATGAACGACATGGCAAAGCGCGCGCGGTTGCTGGCGATGATGAAGTCCGCCGCCAGCGCCAGGCTGAAGCCCGCGCCATAAGCCGCGCCATAAGCCGCGCCATCGACGGCCGCGACCACCGGCTTGTCCAGCAGCATCAAATCCTTGAGCCAGTCGTGCAGGCTGCTCAGGCGCTGGCGCCAGCCGCCGTTGTCCAGGCCGCTGGCCGCAATGTTTGCGAGGTCGCCGCCCGAGCAGAAATGCGCGCCCGCGCCGGTCAGCACCAACGCGCGGATCGCGGGGTCGGCCTGCACCTGGCGCACCACCTCGGCCATCTCCACACGCATGGTGGGGTCGAAGGCGTTGCGCTTGGCGGGGTTGTCCAGGGTCAGTGTGGCCACGCCGTCCTGCACCTCGAAGGCGATGCGCTCAAATGACTTGCTCATGCTGCATTCCGGGGCACGTAGGACGAGCGCATGTCGCGCCCGCCGCGCAGCGACGAGCCGCCGTCCACGGGGATCACCGCGCCTGTCACGTAACCGGCCTGCGGCGACGACAGGAACAGCGCCATGTTGGCAATGTCCTCCACCGTGCCCATGCGCTGCAGCGGCACGGTGGCCACCGCGTTGGCCAGCGCCTCGGGCGAGGGCGCCAGGCGGCGCATGCCCTCGGTGTCGCCAATCGGGCCGGGCGCAATCGCGTTCACGCGCACGCCCACCTCGCCCCATTCCATGGCCAGCACGCGCGTCATCATGTCGATGCCGGCCTTGGCGGCGCAGGCATGCACCTGGTACATGGTGGGGTTCACGCCCTGCGGCGCCGAGATGTTGATGACGCTGGCACCGGGCTTTTTCAGCATCGGGTAGGCCAGGCGCAGCACATGAAAGGTGCCGTTCAGATCAATGTCCACCACGGTCTTGAACCCGTTGGGCGATAGATCCGCCGCGGGCGCGATGAAGTTGCCTGCGGCGCCGGAGATCAGCACGTCGATCTCGCCAAACTGCGCGTGCGACTGGCGCAGCGCAGCCTCCACCGCCGCCGGGTCGCGCACATCGGCACTGAGGCCCAGCGCCTGCGCCCCCAGCGCGCGCAGGCCTTCGGCGGCCTGCTGGACCTTGTCGGGCGAGCGGCTCATCACGGCCACGTTGGCGCCCGCGCGTGCGAATGCCTGGGCAATGCCCAGATTGATGCCGCTGCTCCCGCCGGCAACAAAGACATGGCGGCCGGCGAAGGTTTTGGGTGTGGGCATGGTGTGTCCTCAATCGGGTTGCAGTGGGAGTGGCTGGTGGCTGCCCAGCGCAGGGCAGGCGGGTCGAAGGGTTTTTTGCTGGGGGTGACCTGGCTTCGACAGGCTCAGCCCGAACGGATTTGGAGAAGGTTTCTGAGGCATCGCGCTATGGGGCCGGTCTTTGAACTTGAACCATGCGTTCGGTTGGGCCTTTGGACAGGTCTGTCCTGAGCTTGTCGAAGGGCTCAGCCCGAACGGATGGGAGGAAGGTGAGGCATGGCGCTATTCGGTGGCATGACGCCGACCGAATCATCCGGCTCTTTCCAATCACACGCCCTTCCAAACCGGCGCGCGCTTTTCGGCAAAGGCGGCGGCGCCCTCGCGGGCGTCTTGCGATGTGAATACCGGTGTGGTGATGGCGGCCTGGCGGTCGAACATCTCGGCCTGTGTCCAGTCTGCCGACTCTTGCGCCACGCGCTTGCTGGCAATCAGCGCCTGGGGGCCGTTGGCGGCCACGGCCTGGGCCAGCGTCAGGGCGGCGTCCAGCGCCTGGCCTTGCTCGACCAGGCGGTTGACCAGGCCGTGGGTGTGGGCAAGCTCGGCGCTGAACATGTCGCCGGTGAGGATGGCTTCCATGGCGATGTGGTAGGGCAGGCGCCTGGGCAGGCGCAGCAGGCCGCCCGCGGCGGCCGCCAGACCGCGCTTGACCTCGGGCAGGCCGAACTTGGCTGTCCGGGCGGCCACGATCAGGTCGCAGGCCAGCACCACCTCAAAGCCGCCGGCCAGGGCATAACCTTCGACGGCCGCAATCAAGGGCTTGCGCGGCGGTTTTTGCGTGATACCGCAAAAACCGCGGCCTTCGAAGGTGGGGCGCTTGCCCTGCAAAAAACCCTTCAGGTCCATGCCCGAGCAGAACGTGCCGCCCGCGCCCGTGACGATGCCCACCTGCAGCGCCGGGTTGCTGTCCAGCGCATCGAGCGCGGCGGCCATGGCCTCGGCCATTTCCAGCGTGGCAGCGTTGCGCGCATCGGGGTTGCTCAGCGTCATGATCTGCACGTTGCCGCGCACTTCGACCAATACAGTGGAACTCATAAAAATCCTTTCAGTTCTTCATCGCGCCGCATGAGCCGCACGGCACGAAACCGGCGCAACCTATGAAGCTGGCACTACCCCAGCCAGGGCCGCCGCGCAAGGGCCGCCCCGCCGCGCTGGTGGCGTCCCCATTCCCACGCGAAGCGTGAGAGAAGGGGGAAGGCGCGCAGCGCCTCAGGGGGTTGTTATCTGGGTTGCATGCGAATCGCCCCATCGAGCCGGATGGTCTCGCCGTTAAGCATCGGGTTCTCCAGGATGTGCAGCGCGGTCATCGCGTATTCGCTGGGGTGGCCCAGGCGCGCCGGGTGGGGCACCGAGGCGCCCAGCGACTGGCGCACGTTTTCGGGCAGCTTGGCCAGGATGGGTGTGTCGAACAGGCCGGGGGCGATGGTGCACACGCGGATGAACTTGGACGCCAGGTCGCGCGCGGCCACGATGGTCATGCCGATCACGCCAGCCTTGGAAGATGCGTAGGGGATCTGGCCGATCTGCCCCTCATAGCCCGCCACCGAGGCGGTGAGCACGCAGGCGCCACGCTCGCCATCGATGGGCTCGTTCTTGGCCATGGCCACGGCCGCCAGGCGTAAGGTGTTGAAGCTGCCGATCTGGTTGACGCGAATAATGTTGGTGTATTTTTCCAGCGACCCGGCGCTGCCGTCTTTCTCGATCAGGCGCACCGGGCCGCCGATGCCGGCGCAGTGCACCAGCGCGCGGAAGTTGCCAAAGGCTTCGGCCGCCGCAATGGCCTGCTGCATCTGAGCCTCATCGGACACGTCGGCCTTCACATAGCGCAGGCGGCCCGCGTACTTTTGTTCCATCGCGGCGCCGCGCTCGTCGTTCAGGTCCACGGCGACGACGTTCAGGCCGCGCTCCAGCAGCGCGACGGCAGTTGCCTCGCCCAGGCCCGAGACGGCGCCGGTGACGAGGGCGGTCATTCCTTGTTGCAGTTTCATGTTTCTTTCCTTATTTGAGCACTGGCGCCTATCGGGCAAGCGCCAGCAGCTATTGGATTGACAGTTACAGACGCTCGATGATGGTGGCGTTGGCCATGCCGCCGGCCTCGCACATAGACTGCAGGCCGTAGCGCTGGCCGCTGTCTTCCAGCGCGTGCAGCATGGTGGTCATCAGGCGGATGCCCGAGGCGCCCAGTGGGTGGCCCAAGGCGATGGCGCCGCCGCGCGGGTTCAGGCGTTCGCCGTCGGCCTTCAGTTCTTTTTGCCAGGCCATGGGCACGCTGGCAAAAGCCTCGTTGATCTCGTAGTGCTGGATGTCATCGAGCTGCATGCGCGCCTTGGCCAGCACGCGCTGCGTGGCCGGGATGGGGGCGGTGAGCATGTACAGCGGGTCGTCGCCCACCACGTCGAATGCCACGAAACGGGCGCGCGGGCGCAGGCCCAGTTGCTGGGCACGCGCTTCGCTCATGATGAGCATGGCGCTGGCGCCGTCGGTCATTTGCGAGGCATTGCCCGCCGTGGTGCTCCACTGGATCTGCGGAAAGCGCGCCGACAGTTCCTCATTCTCGAACACGGCTTTGAGGCCGGCGAGCTTTTCCACCGTGGTGCCGGCGCGGATGGTTTCGTCCTGCAGCGCACGGCCGGCCGGGGTGTCGATGCCGACGATCTCGCGCACAAAGGCGCCGCCCGTCTGCGCCGCATGGGCGCGCTGGTGGGAGCGCGCTGCATAGGTGTCCAGCTCGGTGCGCGAAAGGCCCCACTTGGCGGCCACGAGGTCAGCCGACACGCCCTGGCCCACCAGGCCGGGCGCGTAGCGTGCGTCCACGCGCGCGCCGGTGATGTTCTTGCCCTGGCGCGAGCTGCCCATGGGCACGCGGCTCATCGATTCGACGCCGCAGGCGATCACGATGTCCTGCGTGCCGGCCATGATGGCCTGGGCGGCAAAGTGCACGGCCTGCTGGCTCGAGCCGCACTTGCGGTCGATGGTGGTGGAGGGCACATGCGCGGGCAGGCCCGCGGCCAGCCAGGCCATGCGGCCCGGCGTGCCGGCCTGTTCGCCCGACTGGCTGACGCAGCCGCAGATCACGTCATCCACCGCGCCGGGGTCGAGCCGGTTGCGGACGATCAGTTGCTCCAGCACCTGGGAGAGCAGGTCCACAGGATGGACCTCTGCCAGTGCGCCGTCGGACTTGGCACGGGCCATGGGACTGCGGATGGCATCGACGATGACGGGAATTTGCATGTTCACTCCATGTGTTTGTGAGACCGATGATCCATTAAAAATTATTTTCTGCCGGTTTGTTTGTGCTTAACACCGTGTTTTCCCGATACTTGCCGAGTTAAAGCGCTGAAAAAATCAGGCTTAGTTGAAATTTTGAGACAAGCAGTCCGTTCTTGGTGGGTTCGCCCACTTTGGCGGCACACCGAGGAGCAACAGGTGACAGCAATGCAGGACTTCTTTGGCCGCGCGGCAGCGGCCCCCGAGCGGGTGGTATTGGTGATGGCCGAATCCGGCACGCACCACACCGCTGGCGAGGTGGCGCGCAGCGCACTGCGCATGTCGCAGTGGCTCCACTCGCAGGGGCTGCAGGCGGACGAGCGCTTCGCGGTGGTGCTGGAAAACCGCGTCGAGATCCTGGCGCTGGCGCTGGCGGCGCGGCAGGCGGGCCTGTATGCCGCCGTGCTCAGCACCCACCTGACGCCGGCCGAGGTGGCCTATATCGTGCAGGACTGCGGCGCGCGGCTGGTGGTGGCGTCCGCCAAGACGCTGCCGCAACTGGCGCAGTCGCAGGCCGCCCACCACCTGCCCTGCTGGACGGTGGACGAGGCCACGCCGCAGGCCGCATCGCTGCACGACGCGCTGGACGCGCTGCAGGGCGCGCCCGCCAGTTTTGCTGACCGCCCGCTGGGGCGCGACCTGCTGTATTCATCCGGCACCACCGGGCGGCCCAAGGGCGTGCTCAAACCCCTGTGGCCTGCCGAGCTGCGCGGCCAGGCCGACCCCGAGACCCTGGGCACAGCGCGCATCATGGGCATGGGCGAGGACACGGTGTACCTGTCGCCCGCGCCGCTGTACCACGCCGCGCCGCTGCGCTACACGCTGCGCGTGCTGGAGCTGGGTGGCAAGGCGGTGATCATGGAGCGCTTCGACGCCGAGACCGCCCTGGCGCTGATTGAGCGCTACCGCGTCACCCACAGCCAATGGGTGCCCACCATGTTCGGGCGCATGCTCAAGCTGCCCGAAGCGGTGCGCCGGCGCTACGACCTGGGCAGCCACCGCGTGGCCATCCATGCCGCCGCACCCTGCCCGGTGGATGTGAAGCGCGCCATGCTCGACTGGTGGGGCGACATCCTGATGGAGTACTACGCGGGCTCCGAGGGCTGCGGCACCACGATGATTTCTTCGCAGGAATGGCGCCAGCGCCCCGGCTCGGTGGGCCGGCCCACCACGGGCCAGCTGCACATCGTGGGCGACGACGGGCAGGAGTTGCCTGCGGGCGAGATCGGCCAAGTGTATTTTTCGGGCGGCGGGCAGTTCAGCTACCTCAACGACGAGGAAAAAACCCGCCAGGCCATCAACGAGCGCGGCTGGATCACCTATGGCGACATCGGCCATGTGGATGCCGACGGCTACCTGTTCCTGAGCGACCGCCGCGCGGATCTGATTTTGTCGGGCGGCGTCAACCTCTACCCGCAGGAGATCGAGAACGCCCTGGCGCTGCACCCCGACGTGTACGAGGTGGCCGTGGTGGGCGTGCCCCACCCCGACTTTGGCGAGCAGCCCCTGGCAGCCGTGGTGCTGCGCCACGGTGCCGAGGGTTCGCTGGCCACGGCGCGCGCCATTGCCGCCCGGGCCGCCGAGGTGCTGGCGCGTTTCAAGCTGCCCCAGCGCGTGGTGTTTGTCGACGCGCTGCCGCGCCTGGAGACCGGCAAGCTGCTGCGCCGCAAGCTCAAGGAGCGTTTTCGCGACGAGCCGCAGGCAGGCTTTGCCCTGCGCGATGCCTGAAATCAACGCTGCCAGCGCCTGAACCCTCTGCGCCCGGGCCTTTTTTTGACCTTTATTCCTGGAGAGCCACCCCCATGCAAGACCTGATCCAGCGCACCGTCTACCGTGAAGACCATGAACAATTCCGCGAGCAGGTGCGGCGCTTCTTTGAGAAGGAAGTCGTGCCCTTCCATGCCGAGTGGGAACGCCAGGGCATCGTGCCCAAAGAGGTGTGGCGCAAGGCCGGCAAAGAGGGCCTGCTCAACACCATGCTGCCCGAGCCCTACGGCGGCGGCGGCGACTTCGGCCACGCGGCGGTGCTGATCGAAGAGGTGGGCCGCACCGGCGCCACCGGCCTCGGGTTTCCGTTGCACTCGGACATCGTGGCGCCCTACATCAACACCTATGGCACCAAGGCGCAAAAGGACCGCTGGCTGCCCAGGATGGCGGCGGGCGAGCTGATCGGCGCCATTGCCATGACCGAGCCCGGCGCGGGCAGCGACCTCAAATCGGTGCGCACCACGGCCACGCTGGTCAAGAGCAGCGAGGGCGACCATTACGTCATCAACGGCAGCAAGACCTTCATCACCAACGGCATCAACTGCGAGCTGGTCATCGTGGTGGCCAAGACCGCTCCCGAGCTGGGCGCCAAGGGCGTGTCGCTGATCGTGGTCGAAGAGGGCACGCCGGGCTTTTCCAAGGGCCGCAAGCTCGAGAAGATCGGCCTGATGGCGCAGGACACCTCGGAGCTGTTCTTCGACAACGTGCGCGTGCCCGCAGACCACCTGCTGGGCGAAGAGAACATGGGCTTCAAGTACCTGATGCACGAGCTGGCCCAGGAGCGCCTGGTGGTGGCGGTGCGCGCGGCCGCCTCGATCGAGACCTTCCTGCAGAAGACGGTGGACTACACGCGCGAGCGCAAGGCCTTCGGCCAGACGGTGTTCGAGTTCCAGAACACTCGCTTCAAGCTGGCCGAGGCCAAGGCCCAGGCGACCATGCTGCGCGTGTTCGTGGACGACTGCATGCGCCTGCACATGACGCGCGACCTCACCCCCGAACGCGCCGCCATGGTCAAGCTCAACGCCACGGCGCTGCAAAACCGCCTGCTCGACGAATTCCTGCAACTGCACGGCGGCTACGGCTACATGACCGAATACCAGGTGGGCCGCGCCTGGACCGATGCCCGCATCGGCCGCATCTACGGCGGCAGCGACGAGATCATGAAAGAAATCATCGCAAGAACGTTGTGACCCCGCCTCTTTTTTCCGACCCCCACCCCCAAGGAGACAACCCCATGACTTTCACCCGACGCAAGACCCTGACCCGACTGCTACCACTGCTGGCCCTGGCCGCCACCTGCGGCATCGGCGGCGCACAGGCGCAGGACCCCTACCCCAGCAAGCCGATACGCGTGATCGTGCCCTACCCGGCCGGCGGCGGCACCGACATCATTGCCCGCCTGATCGGCGTGCAGCTGTCGCAGCGCCTGGGCCAACCCGTGTTGGTCGAGAACAAGCCCGGCGCCAGCGGTATCCTGGGCAATGACCTGGTGGCCAAGGCGCCCGCCGACGGTCACACCTTGCTGCTGGGCATCACGGCGGTGGTGCAGATCCCGGCGCTCTATAAAAAGGTGCCGTACAAGCTCGGCGACCTGGCCCCGGTGTCGCAGATCGCCAAGTCGGCCGACCTGCTGATGGTGCCGCGCAGCACCGGCGTGACCACGCTGCAGCAGTTCGTCGACAAGGCCAAGGCTGCGCCCGGAACGATGAACTTTGCCAGCTACGGCAACGCCACCTCGTCGCACATGAACGGCGAGCGCTTCAAGCAGAAGGCCGGCATCGACATCGCCCACATCCCCTTCCAGGGTTCGGGCCCGGAAGTGACCGCCCTGCTGGGCGGGCAGGTGACGCTGGCCTTTGTGGACGCCACGGCCGCCTACACCCACATCAAGTCCGACAAGGTCAACATCCTGGCCGTGACCGGCGCCCAGCGCCACCCGGCCCTGCCGCAGGTGCCCACCATGACCGAGTCCGGCTACCCCGGCCTGGAGGCCAACGGCTGGTTCGGCATGTTCGTGCCCGCCGCCACGCCCAAGACCATCGTGGACCGCCTGGGCGCCGAGGTGAGCGCCATCGTCAAGTCGCCCGAGCTGAACAAGCGCCTGACCGAGATGGGCCTGATCCCCGTGGGCTCGCTGCCCGAGGACTTCAAGGCCCAGGTCGACACCGACGCCGCCCACTGGAAGGCCGTAGCCGAGGCGGCCCGCATCTCGATGGATTGAGCCCCGCTTTTCACTATCTTATTGATAGCTTATGGCGCTTTGCCTGCAAGGGCAGGCGCCATTTTTCATGGCCATTTCCGGCGCCAGACCGCGGCCGCCGGGCCGCGGCCGCGCCGTACACTCGGGCCCCCGGCGGCTCGTTGGCGAGCGGCCCAGACATTGACAGGGTCCGACGAACGGATGGAGGTTTATGCAGATTCGCTGTGCACTGGTCGGCATGCCCGGCTCGGGAAAGTCCACCGTGGGCAGGCAGCTGGCCCACCGGCTCGGGGTGGCATTCGTGGACCTGGACCACCGGCTGGAGCAGGTCATGGGCACCACCATCCGCAGCTATTTCGAAACGGAAGGCGAGGAGCGCTTTCGCGACCTCGAAGCGCGCGTGCTGGCCGAGGTGGCGCAGCAGCCCGGCGGCCTGGTGCTGTCCACCGGCGGGGGTGCCGTGCTGCGCCCNNACCCGTCCCTTGCTGCAGGGCGGCAACCCCCTGGAGAAGCTGCGCGAGCTCTACGCGCAGCGCGACCGCCTGTACCGCGAGACCGCGCATTTCGTCATCGAGACCGGGCGCCCCACCGTCAGCACGCTGGTCAACATGGTGATGATGCAGCTGGAGATGGCGGACCAGTCATCAGCGCCGGGCGGGCCCGAGGCCACGAACCGGCCAGCGGCCTAGTCTTACTGTGTCATAAAT
>DMZZ01000206.1:0-4421 GCA_003484805.1 Comamonadaceae bacterium
CTTATTGGTTATACATTCGCGTTGCGCCCATCCTGGCGTGTCATTCCATCCGAACCAAGAGGAACGAACCATGAAGAAGACCCTGATTGCACTCGCCCTGACCGCAGGCGCCACGTTCACCGCCATGGCCCAGGACATCGTTGACACTGCCGTGAAGGCAGGCAACTTCAAGACCCTCGTGGCTGCGGTGCAGGCCGCCGGGCTGGTGGACACGCTCAAGGGCACCGGCCCGTTCACGGTGTTTGCCCCCACCGACGAAGCCTTTGCCAAGATTCCCAAAGCCACCCTTGACGGATTGCTGGCCGACAAGGCTGCACTGGCCAAAGTGCTGACTTATCACGTGGTACCCGGCAAGGTCATGGCCAAGGATGTGAAGGCTGGCAAGGTCAAGACCGTGCAGGGCCAGGAAATCACGGTGACCACCAGCATGGGCGTGATGGTGGACCAGTCCAAGGTCGTGGCAACCGATGTGGCTGCCAGCAATGGCGTGATCCACGCCATCGACACGGTGCTGATGCCCAAGTAAGCCATCGGCATGCACGGCCCTTCCACTGACCATCCATGCGCAAGGAGAAGCCACCATGAACTCTGCCTTTAACCGTCGTACTGTTTTGCTGGCAGCCGCCCTGGGCGCCAGCACCACCCTGCTGCAAGCCTGTGGGGGCAGCGACGATGAGCATCAGCCCAACATCGTCGAGCTGGCACAGAGCAACCCGGACCTGAGCATCCTGGCAGAGGCCGTGGTCGCTGCCGGTCTGGCACCCACCCTGAGCTCGGGCACGATCACCGTGTTCGCGCCCACCAATGCCGCCTTCGCTGCGTTGCTGAGCGAGTTGGGCGTCACCAAAGAAGCCCTGCTGGCCAATCGGCCGCTGCTGACGGCCGTGCTGACCTACCACGTGCTGGGCAGCAAGGTGGCTCGGGCCGACGTTCCGCTGGGCAAAGCCATCACCCCGGTCTCGGGTGGCTTCTTCAAGATCGAGTCAGCCAACGGCCTGAAGATCACCGACGGCCGCAACCGCGTGAGCACCATCACCGCCACCGACATTCAGGCCAGCAACGGCGTAGTGCATCTGGTGGACCGCGTGCTCTTGCCTGCCGACAAGGACATCGTCGCCACCGCCTCGGCTCTGCCGGACTTCAGCATCCTCGTCGAGGCAGTGGTGGCTGCCGGGCTGGTAAACACGTTGCAGGGCGCAGGTCCGTTCACTGTGTTGGCGCCCACCAACGCCGCATTTGCCGCGCTGCTGACCGAGCTGGGGGTGAGCAAGGCAGCCCTGCTGGCCGACACCGCCTTGCTCACCAAAGTGCTGACCTACCACGTGGTTCCGGCGCGCGTGCTCAAGGCCGAGTTGCCCGTCAACACCGCCATCGCCACCGTGCAGGGACAAAGCTTCACGGTGAACGCCAGCCTGGTGATCACCGACCAGACCCTGCGCACCAGCGGGCTGGCAGCCACCGACGTATTCACCAGCAACGGCGTGATTCACGTGGTGGACAGGGTGCTGCTGCCCCGGTGATGGCGTTGGCAGGGTGTGAAGCCCCCATGAAGCAAAGCCCGGCATGCCGGGCTTTCTTTCTGGCGAGGGCAGTCATCAGCAGCCAGCTGCCGCTGGCAAGGCTATCGCGCCGCCAGCCCGTCAAAGCAGGTGCGCAGCACCAGTTCGACGATTTCGGCGTCCGCGTACTGTCCGCCTTCCTTGAGGAAGCTGACCACGGGATCGCAGGCCCGGGCGTACAGGGTGTAGAGCACCACCAGCGGCGGCAGGCTGGGGTCGATGCGGCCCTGCGCCTGGGCCTCGGTGATCCAGTGNNCGATCTGGTCGCTCACGGTGATCAAGCCGTCAAGATACTGCTTGTTGGCCATGAGCACGGCACGCAGCGACGAGTTGCGGCTAGGCAGCAGCGGCATTTCGTCGCTGATCAGGCGCTCGAGCGACCAGCGCACCAGGGCGCGCAGCTTGTCCACCGGCTCCATGGTGTCGGGAAGGCTGTGCAGGTAAGCCTGAACCCGCTCCAGGATCTGCACCATGGCGGTACAGCACAGCTCTTCCTTGCTGGCGAAATGCTTGTAGAGGCTGGCCTTGGCAATGCCGACGTCGTTGGCCACATCGTCCATGGTCATGGCGTCGAAGGCCTTCTCTCCCAGCAGCCGACAGGTGGTCTGCAGGATCGCGTTCTCACGCGCCTGGTGCATCTGCTCCTTGAAAGAGATTTTGGGGTGCGGGGTCTGCATAGCCACCATCTTATGCACTCCAGTTGAAAAATAAATGACCGAGTTGTTTCGCAACCACGGCGTTCATTTTCTGACGGATCACTGATCCGGTGCAAGCTCAGCCTGAAAACCGCAGGTGCATCGTGCTCTCACCAACGGGGTGAGCCGCAACCAGGCCCGGATATTCAACTTTCAAAAGTGACTTTTCCAAGGAAAACCAGCGAGCCACTGCAGTTGGAGGCTCAGGATTCCAGGGTGCGCCCTGCGGCCTCGGTCAGCGCCTGTGTCAGGGTGTCGAGGACCTCGGATTCGAGGTTCCAGCAGTGCCAGTACAGCTGGATGGGCAGCACCCGGCCGGGCGCCATGTCCACCAGCGAGCCGTCGGCCAGCCCGGCGCGCACCAGCAGTTCGGGCAGCACGCCCACGGCCCAGCCCGCCTTCACGGCGTGCAACTGGCCCTCGGAGCTGGGCACGAACAGGTGGTTGAGGGCCACGCGCTTGAGGCCGAAGGCCCGCGCCACGAATTCGGCCGCCATGTCGTCCTTGCGGTTGAACGACAGGTAGGACACCTCGCGGAAGTTGTGNNCCCAGCGGCACCATCTTGCAGCCGCGCAGCGCCTGTTTGAGGGTGGTCACGCAGCCCAGCACCTGGCCCGAGCGCAGCCATTCCTGGGTGAAATCCTGGTCATCGACAATGATCTCCAGCGGCAGACGCTGGCGCACGAGGTCGTGCAGCGCATTGAGCGCCCAGGTGGCGATGCTGTCGGCATTGATGGCGATGGAGATGCGCTCTTCCTCGCGCCCGCCGCCGTGCGCGCTGGGCGCCAGCTCCTGCAGGTCGCGCTCGAGGTCGGCGCGCAGCAGGCGCAGCTGCTTGGTGTGCTTGAGCAGCAACTGTCCCGCCGAGGTGGGGCGCAGCGGTCGGCTGCGCACGATGAGTACCGAGCCCACCTGGGCTTCCAGCGCTCGCAGGCGCTGCGACACCGCCGATTGCGTGACATTGAGCCGCTGGGCAGCGCGCTCGAAGCCGCCCTCTTCAACGATGGCGGCAAGGCATTCCAGGGCGGCAGGGTCGTAGGTGCTCATGGTGACAACCGGCGTCGAACCGGCCCGAAAATATTAGCGACGCTGATGTTTTTGGATGAAGTTTAATTTCGCTTTTAGTTGCTGGCAATGTCGCGCACACTGCGCAGCCATGAAAACCATTGTTCTCGGAGCCGGCATCATCGGCATCAGCACGGCGTGGCACCTGCGCGAGCGCGGCCACGAGGTTATTGTGGTCGAGCGCCAGCCCGGCGCGGCGCTGGAGACGAGCTTCGCTAACGCGGGGCAGATCTCGGTCAGCTACTGCGAGCCCTGGGCCAACCGCGAGGCGCCGCTCAAGGCGCTCAAGTGGATGCTCGACAAGGAGGCGCCCTTGCTGTTCCGCCCGCAACTCGACTGGCAGCAATGGCGCTGGGGCCTGAAGTTCCTCGCGCAGTGCAATGATGCCGCGTTCGAGCGCAATGTGCAGCAACTGGTGGCGCTGGGCGCCTACAGCCACCGCGCGCTCAAGGAGCTGGTGTGCAGTACCGGCATCGAGTACCACCGGCTGGAGCGCGGCATCGCCCACTTCTACGCCGACCAGAAGTCGTTCGACGACGCCGGCCTGGCCGTGGAGCTGATGCGCAAGCACGGCGTGCAGCGCCGCCTGGTGACGCGCGACGAGCTGCTGAAGATCGAGCCAGCGTTCCGCGCCTACGGCGACCGCATCGTCGGTGGCACCTACACCAGCACCGACGAGAGCGGCGATGCGCGCGCCTTCACCGAGCAACTGGCCGAGCGCTGCGCCGCGCGTGGTGTGCAGTTCCTCTACGGCCACGACGTGCTGCGCCTGAACAAGGTCGGCGGCGCTATTGAATCCGTAGCTGTTCGCGCAAACGAGCCGAGCGCTGTAGGCCAAAAAGACCAAATACTCCAGGGTGACGCCATCGTTGTCGCATGCGGCGCTTACAGCGCGCCGCTCCTGCGCAACGTGGGCGTGGACCTGCCGATCTACCCCGGCAAGGGCTACAGCGCCACCTTCCCCATCCTGCGCCCCGAGGCCGATCCCACGGTTTCGGCGCTCGACGACGGCCGCAAGATCGCCATCAGCCGCCTGGGTAACCAGCTGCGCGTGGCCGGCACCATCGAGCTGGGTGGATTCGACCTGGCGCTCGACACCCCG
>DMZZ01000287.1:0-139 GCA_003484805.1 Comamonadaceae bacterium
GTGTTCACCGCCTTGGCCTGCACCACACCCCACAGGCCCGCCGCCTCCAGCGCATGCCTGGCGTAGCGCCCCACGGGCACGCTGGCGGGCAGCGCCAGCGCCACGCGCGCCACGCCGGGCGCGGCCAGGTCCTTCAGCG
>DMZZ01000287.1:179-3179 GCA_003484805.1 Comamonadaceae bacterium
GCGCGGCGGGCGGCGCCTTGGCGTCGATGGGCGCAATCACCACCAGCGCATTGCGCACAAAATCCTGCCGGTCGGCCGCGCGCACCAGGCCCTGCTGCTGCGCGGCGTCCATGGTCTCCTGGTCGGCCGAGGCAAACACATCCACCGGCGCGCCCTTGGCCATCTGCTGGAGCAAGGCGCCGGACGCACCAAAGTTCAGCAGCACCTTGCTGCCGGGGTGGGCTGCCTCGTAGCCCTGGGCTATGTCCTTGAAGGCATGGGTCAGGCTGGCGGCGGCGGACACCGTCACTTCACCCGCCATGGCCATGCTGGCAAGCCCGGCCAGAAGACAGGCGGCGAGGCTGCGCTTCAGGGACGATAGGGCCATGGGTGGGAGATGATTCGTAGGGATGCGAACGAGCGAAGTATACGCTTGGTTATAACGATATCTGCAGCCTTGACTCCGGCCTTTGACACCCCGCCATGCCCCCCTGAGAAGGGGCCCGGGTCACAGCAAAAACCTGGGGCGATCACCGAGAGAATGCCCCAGAAAATACCATTCAAATCTGGCTTTGGAGCTTATTGATAAGGCGCCAGCAGCTATCAATTTGATACTTGCAACGCATGGCTCCAGACAATGCCGGCAGATGTCAGTAGAGGCGCAGCCGATACCTTGGCGAGCAGGGGCATGGCCCACAGGCGCTGCCCGTTGAAGGCACGGCGCCCATGAAATCACCCACCCGGCACACGGCACGGGCCGTGCCGCTAACATCGAGCCCCCCCCTGAAGCGCGTCAAGCCACCATGCAAATTGCCACCTGGAACGTCAACTCCCTTAGCGTGCGCCTGCCCCAGGTGCTCGAATGGCTGGCCCAGCACCCCGTCGATGTGCTCTGCCTGCAAGAACTCAAACTGACCGAGGACAAGTTCCCGTTCATGGAGCTGCGCTCCGCAGGCTACGAGGCCGTGGCCTTCGGGCAAAAGACCTACAACGGCGTGGCCATCCTGGCGCGCACACCTCTCGCTGCCGTGGTGCGCAACATTCCCGGCTTCGAAGACGAGCAGGCGCGCGTGATCGCCGCCACGGTGGAAACACCGCAAGGCCCGCTGCGCGTGCTCAACGGTTATTTCGTCAACGGCCAGGCGCCGGGCACCGACAAGTTCGCCTACAAGATGCGCTGGCTGCAGGCCCTGCACGACTGGGTGCAGGGCGAACTGGCGGCGCACCCGCGCCTGGTGCTGCTGGGCGACTTCAACGTGGCGCCCGAGGACCGCGATTCTTACGACCCCGTGGGGCTGGCGGACACCATCCACCACACGCGCGAGGAACGCGCGCATTTCCAGGCGCTTCTGGGCCTGGGGCTGACGGATGCCTTCCGCATGTTCGAGCAGCCCGAGAAAAGCTACTCGTGGTGGGACTACCGCATGCTCGGCTTCCAGAAGAACCGGGGGCTGCGCATCGACCACATCCTGGTGAGCGAGGCGCTGCGCGGCGGCGTGGCGGCCTGCACCGTGGACCGCGCACCGCGCAAGAACCCGCAGCCGAGCGACCACGCGCCGGTGGTGCTCACGCTGGCGGATTAGCTCCTGTTTTAATAGCTGCCATCGCTTACCCCATAAGCGCTAGAAGCCATTTTTGCCATCATCCTGCGCATCCAGGCCGAGTTCCTGGATCTTGCGCGTGATGGTGTTGCGGCCGATACCCAGGCGCTGTGCTGCCTCCATGCGCCGACCATGCGTGGTGCCCAGCGCGGCGCGAATCAGACGCGACTCGAAGCGGTGCATGAGCCGGTCCCACACTTCGCCCTGGCCGCTGGCCAGCAAGGCATGCACCTCGTTATCGAGCGCCTGCTCCCAGGCGCTGGACTCCGAAGGCAGGGACAAGCCGTTGGCGGCAGCAGCCACGGGGGCCAACATGGGTGCCGGCATGGGATCGGCAAGCGGCTGACCTGTCGGCAGGATGGCTGGCGGCACGGCGGTGTCCGCTGCAGGCGGCGCGCTACCCGCTGCCACAGCCCCGCTGCCCAACAGGGGCGCCTCCAGCACCTCGGGCGGCAGGTCCTGCACCGAGATGACCTGCGCGGGCGCCATGACGGTGAGCCAGTGGCAGATGTTCTCCAGCTGGCGCACGTTGCCCGGAAATGCGAAGCGTCCCAGGCGCGCCAGCGCTGCGTCATCGATGCGCTTGGACTCCACACCGAGCTGGCGCGCGCTCACCTGCAGGAAGTGGCGCGTGAGCATGGGCACGTCTTCGGCACGCTCGCGCAGCGCCGGCAGGCGCAGGCGGATGACGTTGAGGCGATGGAACAAATCCTCGCGGAACGCACCGTCCTTGACGCGCTGCTCCAGGTTTTGGTGCGTGGCGGCGATCACACGCACATGGGCCTTGACGGCCGCGTGGCCGCCGACGCGGTAGAACTGGCCGTCCGACAGCACGCGCAGTAGGCGCGTCTGCAGGTCGAAGGGCATGTCGCCGATTTCATCGAGGAACAGCGTGCCACCCTCGGCCTGCTCGAAGCGCCCGCGCCGCTGCGTCTGCGCGCCGGTGAAAGCGCCGCGTTCATGGCCGAACAGTTCGGATTCGAGCAGATCCTTCGGGATGGCCGCCGTGTTGATGGCCACAAAGGGGCCGCCCGCCACAGGCGAATGCTTGTGCAGCGCGCGTGCCACCAGCTCCTTGCCCGAGCCCGACTCGCCCGTGATGAGCACCGTGACCTGGCTCTGGCTCAGGCGCCCGATGGCCCGGAACACGTCCTGCATGGCGGGCGCCTGGCCCAGCATCTCGGGGGTTACATCCTGAATGACCTGCGCAACATCTTCGCGCTGACTCTCCTGCACGGCACGGCGGATGAGTTCCACCGCCTTGGGCAGGTCAAAGGGCTTGGGCAGGTATTCAAAGGCACCGCGCTGGAAGGCCGAGACGGCACTGTCGAGGTCGGAGTAGGCCGTCATGATGATGACCGGCAACCCCGGCTGCAACGCATGGACCTTCTCCAACAACTGCAAGCCTGATCCGCCTGGC
>DMZZ01000346.1:0-2898 GCA_003484805.1 Comamonadaceae bacterium
GATGGCAATGCGATCCAGGCGGCAGCAGTGGCCAGCAGCGCAAGCACCATCATCGTCGCGGCGGACAACATCACGCAGCGATCAGAGATTCGGTCAAGCACCTTGGGCAATAGCAGCGCGGCCAACGTGGAACCGCCTCCGAAGGTCGCAAGCGCCAGTGCAACCTGCTGTTCGCTGCCATCCAAGAAGTTCCGAACGATCACGATGGTGTTGACGAACACCATCGCCCCACCGGCCGCCGCGCAAAGATGCAATGCCAGCAGACCGCGCAACCGTGGCGTTTGGAGGTAGATGCGTGTTCCGCGAAGGAGTCTTTCGCCGAATCCACCGTTGCGCCTACTAGCGACGACGACTGCCGGAAGCGCCGCCGCCTTAATCAGTCCGGCCGAGAACAGAAAGCCGAAAGCCGTACCTACTAAGCCAGCAAGGTGGATGCTCATGTGACCCTCCGCCTCAGAAAAAAATGTTGTAGAGTATTATTCTACATTGAGATAATATCTACAACATGAAGATGATCACCCTGATTCTGTCTTTGCCCACCGAGAACGCCACAGCCCGGCAACGGGTCTGGCGTGCCCTCAAGGCATCCGGCGCCGCCGTCCTGCGCGACGGTGTCTACCTGATGCCGGAACACGAAGATTGCCGCACCACCCTGGAAGGGCTGGCGGCCGAAGTGCGCGAGGGAGGAGGGAGCGCCCATGTGCTGCACATCGAGGAGCCGGAGGGAGAGAGCTTCGTCGCCCTGTTCGATCGCGGCGCTGAATTCACCGCCCTGTCAGCCGAAGTGGCACAGGTGCGGGAAACGCTGACCCCCGAGACCGTTCAAGACGCGCTCAAGCAAGTGCGCAAGCTGCGCAGGGCCTTCACCAATCTAATCGAAATCGACTTCTTCCCCGGCGAAGCGCAACGGCAGACGGATGCCGCCCTGTGTGAACTGGAACTGGCCTGTGCGCGGGCCTTGTCCCCGGACGAACCGCAGGCGATGAACGGCGTGATTGAGCGCCTGGGCCTGTCCGACTATCAGGGCCGTACCTGGGCGACGCGGCGCCGGCCCTGGGTGGACCGGCTGGCCAGCGCCTGGCTAATCCGCCGTTTCATCGACCCGCAGGCGCGGATTCTGTGGCTGGACAGTCCTGACGACTGCCCGCCCGACGCGCTGGGCTTCGATTTCGATGGTGCCACCTTCAGCCACATCGGTGGTCGCGTCACCTTCGAGGTGCTGGCTGTGAGTTTCGGGCTGGAACAGGCTGCCATCGCACGGCTTGGCCTACTGGTGCATTACCTCGATGTCGGTGGCATCCAGCCGCCCGAGGCGGTCGGCATCGAGAGCGTACTCGCCGGGCTGCGCGAAACCCTTACCCAAGACGATTCGCTGCTGGCCGCCGCATCTGCTGTCTTCGACGGCTTGCTCGCCAGCTTTGACAACAAAGGAGCAACCATAACGTGACAAATAACGTGACAGAAAGTTTGACGGAGGACGTTGTAGTGGCGGCTCCGCCGCCGGTCGGTTTTTGGGAGGCTTTTCGTCTCTGGCTAAAACTCGGTTTCATCGGCTTCGGCGGCCCCGCCGGACAGATCGCCCTCATGCACCGGGAACTGGTCGAACAGCGCCGCTGGATCAGTGAACGCCGTTTCCTGCACGCGCTCAACTACTGCATGCTGCTGCCGGGTCCGGAAGGGCAGCAGTTGGCCACCTACATGGGCTGGCTCATGCACCGTACCTGGGGAGGCATTGTGGCGGGCACCCTGTTTCTGCTGCCGGGGCTGGGCTTCCTGATCCTGTTGTCGTGGCTCTACATCGCCTACGGCGACACGGCCCTGGTGGCGGGACTGTTCTACGGCATCAAGCCCGCCATCACGGCGGTCGTGGTGCAGGCCGTGCATCGCATCGGCTCGCGGGCACTCAAGAACAGCGTGATGTGGGCCATTGCCGCCGCCGCTTTCGTGGCCATCTTCGCGCTGAACGTGCCCTTCCCCTACATCGTTGCCGGCGCCGCACTGACCGGCTACATCGGCGGGCGCATTGCACCGCACAGGTTCAAGACGGGTGGTGGTCATGCCGCAGCGGACAAGTCCTACGGCCCGGCACTGATTGATGACGACACACCAACGCCCGAACATGCCCGATTCCGCTGGTCCGGCCTGTTGCGCGTGGCCGTCGCCGGCTTTCTCCTGTGGTTGATTCCCATGGCGCTGCTCACGGCAGGCTACGGCTGGGATCACAGCCTGACGCAGATGGGATGGTTCTTCACCAAGGCGGCCCTGCTGACCTTCGGCGGCGCCTATGCGGTACTGCCCTACATCTACCAAGGCGCGGTTGGCCATTACGCCTGGCTCACCCCGACGCAGATGATTGACGGCCTGGCCCTCGGCGAAGCGAATCCGGGGCCACTGATCATGGTGGTGGCTTTCGTCGCCTTCGTGGGCGCCTATGTGCAGGCGCTGTTCGGTCCCGACCTTCTGTTCGTCGCCGGTGCCGTCGCGGCGGCGCTGGTGACCTGGTTCACCTTCCTGCCTTCCTTCATTTTTATTCTCGCCGGCGGACCGCTCGTCGAATCGACCCACGGCAATCTTCGCTTCACGGCGCCCTTGACCGCCATCACCGCAGCCGTCGTCGGTGTGATCCTGAACCTGGCCGTGTTCTTCGCCTATCACGTGCTATGGCCCGAGGGCCTGGCCGGGCGCTTCGACTGGATATCGGCGCTGATGGCGCTGGGAGCGGCTGTAGCCCTGTTCCGCTTCAAGCGCAGCGTCATCCAAGTCATTGCCGCCAGCGCTGTCGTGGGCCTGGTGTTGAAAACCCTGATTCTGTGAGGAACGAAGCCATGTCACTTGAAATACGCGCCTTGCCAATTGATCCAACCAGTCTCAGGGGTCTATCGGAACGACTGATTGTCA
>DMZZ01000233.1:0-6900 GCA_003484805.1 Comamonadaceae bacterium
GACGCAAAGTCATTGACACATTCCGAACCGCAGGGAGTTATGCAGGCCATCCCTGGGGGCTCACGAATGCTGGCTGGCAAGCTGGGGGAGCGTTTCATGCCCGTATCCATGGCTACCACCCTCCTCAAAGCCAGGATTCGCAATCTGAATGCACACGCCCCCACTGAGCTACAGGAGAGCAACATGCCAGCCTCTTGCAGGCCTTGGAGGCGCTATTTTTCTGGGCGTGAAAACAGCGCCTGCTGGCTCTTGGCGGAGCGTTCGTACTGGCGCGCAATACTGTCGCAGACCAGGTCGCACAGGGCGTAGACCGATTCGTCGGCAATCTTGTAGTAAACGCTGGTGCCCCGGCTCTCACGCTCCACCAGGCCTTGCTGGGTGAGCAGCGAGAGGTGGCGCGAGATGTTGGCGGCCGTGTAGCCGCAGAGCTGGGCCAGCTCGCCCACGTTGTGCTCTCCCTGGCGCAGAAAGTTGAGGATGCGCAGGCGCGTGGGTTCGGCCAGGGTCTGGAAGTACGACGCCACCTGTTGCAGCGCCTCGGGCGGAAGGTTTTTCATGGAACAAGCAGGTGGGCCAATGCGCAAGGGAACCGTGCACGCACGGTGCTGAGAACGACAGCGCAATGATACATCATTTGACTAATTAACTGTTTGGCTAAATAATGCAACAAATACCCATCGTATCCCTGACTTCAAGGAGTTGCACATGAAATCGTGGCAGTTTGTCCGCCTGATGGCCGGATTGTTCATTCTTCTTTCACTGGCCTTGGGCGTGGAGGGCAGTCCGGTGTTTGTCAGCCCCTGGTGGCTGGCGTTCACGGCTTTTGTGGGCGTGAACCTGTTCCAGAGCGCCCTGACCCAGTGGTGCCTGATGGAAACCATCCTGCGCAAGCTCGGCCTGCAGCCCGGCTGCTGAACCAGGGCGATGACGATGAACGAAGCGCAAGCCGTGCTGGTGGATGTGCGGTCCCCGTCCGAATATGCGACCGGGCATGTGGAGGGCGCGGTCAACCTGCCGCTGGACCGGCTGACCAGCGACGCCCCGACGCTGCTGCCCGACAAGTCGGCACCGCTGGTGCTCTACTGTGTATCGGGCGCACGCTCGGAGATGGCGGCGCAGTGGCTGCGGCAGGCGGGCTACACCCGGGTGACCAATGGCTTGTCTGCGGGTTCGGTTGCGCTGCAATCGGGGCGTAGCATCCAGCGGCTATAAGCACACTGACTGAAAGGCATCCCATGAGCGAGAGCAGCATCCAGATCACCCTGCGCCAGCAGCAGGATTACCGTTTTGACGTGGATTTTGGCGACGGCATTGCCGTGCTGCAGGCCGATGAGCCGGCGCCTCTGGGCAGCGGCCAAGGACCCTCGCCAGTGCAGTTGCTGGCAGCGGCCGTGGGCAACTGTCTGTCGGACTCGCTGCTGTTTGCCCTGCGCAAGTTCAAGCAGGCGCCCGAGCCGCTGCACTGCACCATCACGGCCGAAGTGGGCCGCAACGCAGAAAAGCGCCTGCGCGTGCTGAAGATGACGGCCGTCCTGAAGCTGGGCGTGCCTGCTGCCACCCTGGAGCACCTGGACCGCGTGCTGGACCAGTTCGAAGCGTATTGCACCGTCACGCAAAGCGTGGGCCAGGGCATTCCCATCGAGTTGCAGGTGCTCGACTCCGAAGGCCTGCGCCTCAAATGAATTGAACCAACCGAAACCATCAACGAAAGGAAACTCCCATGAAATTCAACGTAGGAACCGTGGACCGTGTATTGCGCATACTGGTGGGCCTGGTGCTGATCGGCCTGGCCGCCACTGGCACCGTGGGCCTGTGGGGCTGGATAGGCGTGGTGCCCCTGGCCACGGGCCTGTTCGGCTTCTGCCCGGCCTACACCCTGCTGGGCATCAACACCTGCCCGATGAAGAAATAAGCAGGTACCAAAAAGGCTTCCAGCGCTTGACTGACAAGCGCCGGAAGCTATTTATTCAATAGCACACAACGGAAAGGTGCCCTGCCCCGGCGCCCGTCCATCAAACTGCCGGTGCCGTGGCGCACTGGCAATCGCATCCACAGGCGCTGTCTGCGCTGGCCTCCTGCGGGGCGGCCTGGGTGTTCTGGTGGCTCTTCAGCCCCAGTTTGCGCAATAGCTGCAGGTCGGCCCCTGCGTCGGGGTTGCCGGTCACCAGCAGTTTCTCTCCGTAAAAAATCGAGTTGGCCCCAGCCATAAAGCACAGGGCCTGCACCGCCTCGCCCAGTTGCTGGCGCCCGGCCGACAGGCGCACGCGGGCCTTGGGCATGGTGATGCGGGCCACGGCGATCATGCGCACGAAGTCGAACGGGTCCACGGGCTCGCTGTCGGCCAACGGCGTGCCGGGCACGCGCACCAGGCTGTTGATGGGCACCGAATCCGGGTACGGGTCGAGGTTGGCCAGTTGCACGATGAGGCCCGCACGGTGCACCAGCGCCTCGCCCATACCCACGATGCCGCCACAGCACACGCTGATGCCTGCACTGCGCACATGCTGCAGGGTGTCGAGCCGGTCCTGGTACGCGCGCGTGCTCACCACGTCCTGGTAATACTCGGGCGCGGTGTCGAGGTTGTGGTTGTAGTAATCGAGCCCCGCCGCCTTCAGCGCCTGCGCCTGGTGGGCTTCAAGCATGCCCAGCGTGGCACAGGTCTGCAGGCCCAGGCCCTTCACGGCGCCGATCAGCTCGGCCATTTTTTCGATGTCGCGGTCTTTCGGGGCGCGCCAGGCGGCGCCCATGCAAAAGCGCGTGGCACCAGCGTCGCGCGCGGCCTGGGCGGCGTGCAGCACCTCGTCCACCTCCAGCATCTTCTGCGCCTTCACGCCGGTGTCGAACTCGGCCGCCTGCGGGCAATAGCCGCAGTTCTCGGGGCAGCCACCCGTCTTGACCGACAGCAGCGTGGCCAGTTCGATGTCGCCCTCGGGCCAATGCTGGCGGTGCACCGTCTGGGCCTCGAAAACCAGGTCGAGCAAGGGTCTGTCGAGCAGTTCCTGAACGGCCTGCACCGTCCACGGCCCCTGGGGGGCAGAAAGGGTGGGCCGGGTGTGCATCTGCACGGCGTGGATGGCCTGGGATGTGGACATGGAAAATCCTCCGGTTCGGGCCTGCCGCCGTCAACCTCAAAGCGGCAGGTGGTAACAAATTGCGCCATACCGCCAGGGCAGCATGGAGAGCGTTGGGAGGATTCTGACCCAGAAAACAGCGCTTGTGGGCGCCTCGGAAGTCACAAATTCGGCCAATATTGCAACGCACTAACGCCGTGCAACCCAGGCTAAAGTTAACGACCGATACCCACCCTATCGACGCACTTGCACCATGGTTGGCGCATCGTTCGCCAACGATCGGTCAAACGGGCGTATCCGGCGGCATTTCACGCACCAGAAGGGTGTCGGCCAGGGGGCGCAGGTGGATGCATGGATGCAGTGCCTTGTGTGCGGGGGAATTTGCGGCCGACTGCGCAAGGATGGACGAGAATGGTCTGAAAAAGTCAAACCAGCTTCGCCGGGCTGCGGATCGCGCGGCGAACAACCCACCCGGAGGATCGCCATGCCCCCCCTTCAGCGCGTTCTGGCCGCCACCGACCTCTCGGCCCCCGCGCGCCGCGCGGCCGAGCGTGCTGCCCTGTTGTGCAAGGAGACGTCGGCCGCACTGGACCTGCTGCATGTGGCCAACCTGGCGCCGCTGGAGCGCCTGCGCCAGTTCATGGCCGCCACGCCCGAAGCGCTGCGCCAGCGCGTGCTGGAGGCCGCGCAGCACAAACTGCGGGAACTGGTGGATCTGCTGCAGACCCGCTTTGGCGTGGCCGCCCGCACGCACCTGGCCACGGGCGTGCTGACCACCGAACTGGCCCACCAGGTGCGCAGCCTGCAGGCCGACCTGCTGGTGTGCGGAGCCCGGGGCGAGAGCGTGGTGCGCCACCTGCTGATGGGCACCACGGCCCTGCGCGTGCTCAGCAGCGCGCCCTGCCCGGTGCTGGTGGTCAAACAGGCGCCGCACGAGCCGTATCGCCGCGTGCTGGTGCCGGTGGATTTTTCAGCCGCATCCCTGCCCGCGATTGCCCTTGCGCGGCGCGTTGCACCGGGGGCCGAACTGGTACTGCTGCATGCCTTCGAAGTGCCTTTTGAAGGCCACCTGCGCTATGCCAGCGTGGAGGAAAACACCATCAGCCACTACCGCGTGGTGGCGCGGCAGGAGGCCACCGAAAAGCTGCAGGCCCTGTGCCAGGCGGCCGCCCTGGCGCCCGAGGACTGCCACACCATCGTGCAGCACGGCGACGCGGCTGTGCGCATCATCGACCAGGAGCAGGAGCAGGACTGCGACCTGATCGTGATGGGAAAACACGGTGAAAGCGCGCTGGAAAACCTGCTGCTCGGCAGCGTGACCAAGCACGTGCTGGCCGAATCACAGAGCGACATCCTCGTGTCGGTGTAATTCAAAACCCTGCACGTCAGCTCAGTTATCCATAGCGGTGCGCGCCACCCACGTCGCATGAAACTGGCGCTGCCCAGGCCAGGGCTCCCGCGCAAGGGCCGCCCCGCCGCGCCGGGAGCGTCCCCCTGCCCGCAGCGCGTAGTGCTGCGAGAGCGGGGGGAAGGCCCGCAGGGCCTCAGGGGGGTGTTTTATTTCAGGGCAGCAATCACCTCGGGCGGCGCCTGCACCAGTTCGATGAGCACGCCCTCCCCCGCAATCGGGAACTCGTCGTTGCTCTTGGGGTGCAGAAAGCAGATGTCAAACCCCGCCGCGCCCTTGCGGATGCCGCCGGGCGCAAAGCGCACGCCCTGCGTGGTGAGCCACTCGACGGCGGCGGCCAGGTCATCGATCCACAGGCCGATGTGGTTGAGCGGCGTGGTGTGCACGGCAGGCTTCTTGTCGATGTCGAGCGGCTGCATGATGTCCACCTCGACCTTGAAGGCGCCCTGCCCCATGGACAGGATGTCCTCATCGACGTTCTCGCGTTCACTCTGGAACGTACCGGTCTGTTCCAGGCCCAGCATGTCCACCCAGAGCTTTTTCATGCGGCCCTTGTCGGTGCCGCCAATGGCCACCTGCTGGATGCCCAGCACCTTGAAGGGGCGTTGTGCGGTATTGGCTGTCATCGGATTCTCCTGTTGCAGCGCGTGGCCGCTCTTAAATTGATAGCTGTCAGCGCTTGATGCATAAGCGCAATGAGCCAAAAAGACTCAAAAAAGGGGCGCGAGGCCCCTTTCTCGACACCGGGTGGATTTCACTGGAATTCCAGAATCACCTGGTCCACGGTCAGCGACTCGCCCTTGCCCGCGACGATCTTGCCGACTACGCCATCCTGCGCGGCAAAAAGAACGTTCTCCATCTTCATGGCCTCGATGGTGGCCAGCTTTTCGCCGGCCTGCACTGTCTGGCCCGGCTGCACGGCCACATCGACCAGCAGGCCCGGCATGGGCGAGAGCAGGAACTTGGACAGATCCGGCGGCGCCTTGTAGGGCATGAGCTGGTACAGACTGGCGCCCAGCGGCGAGAACACCATCGCGTCGATCTGCGTGCCGTTGTGCGCAATGCGCAGCGCCAGCGGGTTCTTGCCCACGCCGCGCTCGACCTGGGCGGTAAAGCCCTGGCCGTTGCAGCTGCCCTGCACGCGGATCTGGCCCAGCGTCGCTGCGCTATTGATTTGATAGCTTTTGGCGCCCACCTGCACTGCGCTGGAGCCCGATTTGTCCTCAAAATCGGACACCGTCACCGCCGTCTGCGTGTTCTGGCCCTCGTGGCCCAGCGTCACCACCACGAACTGCTCGCCCACCTTCACCTCGTGGCCGGCCAGCTGGCCGCTGATGCCCGAGGCGCGCGCGCGGTAGCGGCGGTTCATGTAGGCGGCCAGCGCGACGAGGAAGTCCGGGTCGTCGTGCGGCACATCTTCGGCCGAGAAGCCCTTGCCGTAGTGCTCGGCGATGAAACCGGTGTTGAACTGGCCGGTGACGAACTTGGGGTGGGCCAGCAGCGCGGCCTGGAACGGAATGTTGCTGCTGATGCCCCGGATCACGAAGCCGTTGAGCGCGGCGCGCATCTTGGCGATGGCGTCGTTGCGGTCCGTACCGTGCACGATGAGCTTGGCGATCATCGAGTCGTAGTACATCGGAATCTCGCCGCCCTCGTACACGCCGGTGTCCACGCGCACGCCGTACTTCTTCTCGGTGTCACCCTGGAACATGCTCTCCTGCGGCGGCGCGAAGCGCACCAGGCGGCCGGTGGAGGGCAGGAAGTTGCGGAACGGGTCCTCGGCGTTGATGCGGCACTCGATGGCCCAGCCGTCACGCTTCACCTCCTGCTGGGTCAGCGGCAGCTTCTCGCCGGCGGCCACGCGGATCATCAGCTCCACCAGGTCCAGGCCGGTGATGCATTCCGTCACCGGGTGCTCCACCTGCAGGCGGGTGTTCATCTCCAGGAAGTAGAAGTCCTGGTCCTTGCCGACCACGAACTCCACCGTGCCCGCGCTCTGGTACTTCACCGCCTTGGCCAGCTGCACGGCCTGCTCGCCCATGGCCTTGCGGGTGGCGTCGCTGATGAAGGGCGATGGCGCCTCTTCGATCACCTTCTGGTGGCGGCGCTGGATGGAGCACTCGCGCTCGTTCAGATAAATCACATTGCCATGGCTGTCGCCCAGCACCTGGATCTCGATGTGGCGCGGCTCCTGCACGAACTTTTCGATGAAGATGCGGTCGTCGCCGAAGCTGTTGCGCGCCTCGTTCTGGCAGCTGGCAAAGCCCTCGAACGCTTCCTTGTCGTTGAAGGCCACGCGCAGACCCTTGCCGCCGCCGCCGGCGCTGGCCTTGATCATCACCGGGTAACCGATGCCCTTGGCGATTTCCACCGCCTGCTCGGGGCTGGCGATGGCATCGTTGTAGCCCGGAATGGTGTTGA
>DMZZ01000124.1:0-4505 GCA_003484805.1 Comamonadaceae bacterium
ACAGCCATAGAGCACGTCGGTAACGGAGGCCCAGTCCACGCCGGGGTTGCGCTCCATCAGCGCCTTGAGGGGGATGGCGCCCAGGTCGTCGGTGCGCACCGAGCTCAGGGCGCCGCCGTAGCGGCCGATGGGGGTGCGGATGGCGTCGCAGATGAAGGCTTGGGTCATGGGTGTCTCCAAAGATTGCGGTGGGGGAAAGGGGTCGGTGGGTGTGCCTGTATCAGGCGGCAGGCCGGATGGGCAGGCCCACCAAGCGTTCGAGTTCCGTGTGGGCCAGGCCCGGCACGGTGTCGATGAGCTGCAGGCCGTCCGGCGTGCAGGCCAGCGTGCACAGGTCGGTGTAGATGCGCTTGACGCAGGCGATGCCGGTGAGCGGATAGGTGCAGCGCTCGACCACCTTGCTCTCGCCCTGCTTGGACAGCAGGTCCATCATCACCCAGGTCTGGCGGGCGCCGATGGCCAGGTCCATGGCGCCGCCCACGGCAGGAATGGCGCCGGGCTCGCCCGTGCTCCAGTTGGCCAGGTCGCCCGTGGCGCTGACCTGGAAGGCGCCAAGCACGCAGATGTCGAGGTGGCCGCCGCGCATCATGGCGAAGCTGTCGGCGTGGTGGAAGTACGCACCGCCGGGCAGCAGCGTGACGGGCTGCTTGCCGGCGTTGATGAGGTCGTAGTCCTCTTGCCCGGCGGCCGACGCCGGACCCATGCCCAGAATGCCGTTTTCGCTCTGCAGGATGACCTCGCGGCCCTGGGGAATGTGGTTGGCCACCTGGGTGGGCATGCCGATGCCCAGGTTCACGTAGGCGCCGTCGTGGATATCCTGCGCCACGCGGCGGGCCAGCTCTTCCTTGCTTCGTTTCTGATAGCTGCTCACGCTTTATCCTTTTGCCTTGGAAGGCAATTTCATGCAGATTTTTTGAAACCGCCGCCCTGCGTGGCCACGCGCTCGATCTGGACGATCTGGCTGACGTAGATGCCGGGGGTGACAATGGCCTCGGGGTCGAGCGCCCCCAGTTCCACAACCTCGTGAACGGTGGCCACGGTCTTCTTGGCGGCGGTCGCCATCACCGGGCCGAAGTTGCGCGCCGACATGCGGTAGGTCAGATTGCCCCAGCGGTCGCCCCGTTCGGCCTTGATGAGCGCCACGTCGCCGTGGATGGGGTGCTCCAGCACATGGTGCTTGCCATTGATTTCGCGCGTTTCCTTGCCGGCGGCCAGTTCGGTGCCATAGGCCGTAGGGCAGAAGAAGGCGCCGATGCCGGCACCGGCGGCGCGCAGGCGCTCGGCCAGCGTGCCCTGGGGCACGAGTTCAAGCTCGATTTGGCCAGCGCGGTAGAGGCCGTCGAACACATGGCTGTCCACCTGGCGCGGGAAGCTGCAGATGATCTTGCGCACGCGGCCCGCCTTGAGCAGCGCAGCCAGGCCCTGCTCGCCATTGCCGGCGTTGTTGTTCACCACGGTGAGGTCGCGCGCGCCTTGGGCGATCAGACCATCGATGAGTTCACCGGGAATGCCCGCCGTGCCGAAGCCGCCAATGAGGACGGTGGCGCCGTCCTGAACGCCTTCCAGCGCCTGCGCGACCGAATCTGCCAGTTTGTTGATCATCCGGAAAGTTCTCGAGGAATGAATGGAATGGCTTGCGCCGTGAAGGAAAAAATCCTTCCAATTGTTCGCATAAAGAACAATTGTTCGCTAGACGAATTATACTTGGTTCACAAATGAACGCCACCCCCCCCAAAAACGACCCCAAGCCCGGCGACAGCTACGTGCAATCGTTCGCGCGCGGGCTTGAAGTCATCCGCTCGTTCAATGCCTCGGTGTCGCAGCAGACGCTCAGCGAAGTGGCCGCGCACACGGGCTTGACCCGCGCTGGCGCCCGCCGCATCCTGCTGACGCTGCAGACGCTGGGTTATGTGGAAAGCGACGGGCGGCTGTTCCGCCTCACACCGCGCATCCTGGACCTGGGGTTTGCCTACCTCTCGTCGCTGCCCATCTGGAACCTGGCAGAACCCACGATGGAAGCGCTGGCAGACCGGGTGCACGAGTCCTGCTCGGCTGCCGTGCTCGACGGGCTGGATGTGGTGTATGTGCTGCGCGTGCACACGCACAAGATCATGAGCACCAACCTCGGCGTGGGCTCACGCCTGCCCGCGTTCTGGACATCGATGGGCCGCGTGCTGCTGGCCGCCCTGCCCGAGGATGACCTGCTGCGCCGCCTGCAACAGACCGCGCCACGCCAGCGCTTCACGCAGCACACGCTACTGGACGACGAAAGCCTGCTCGCCAGCGTGCGCCAGACGCGCGAACAGGGCTGGAGCCTGGTGAACCAGGAACTGGAGGAAGGGTTGATTTCGATCGCCGCGCCACTGAAGAACCGCGCGTGCCAGACGGTGGCGGCACTCAATATCAGTGGGCAGGCCAACCGCACGAGCGCACAGATGATGCAGGAGCAGTTCCTGCCGGCGCTGCTGCAGGCCACACAGGCCATCTCGCGCCTGCTGGGGGCGCGGGGCTAAGGTCAGGGTTTGCGAAAACCCAGCACCAGCACCACGCCGCCGATCAGCATGGCGCCCAGGCTCAGCCACTGGGGAATGTCGACAGATTCCTTCTCTTTCACGGTCAGCTCCAGCGGGCCCAGCTTGGCCTGCGTGGTGTCCTTGGTGAAGCTGAAGCCCCCCGTCATCAAACCGGCCAAGCCCAACACCAGCAAAACGGCTCCGACCAAACGCATGGCATTCATAGGTTTTTCTCCTTGTGACAATGGAAATCCGGGGGCATCGGGAAAATCCCGCGCTCTCTCCCCCTCTACCAGCCACTGTAGACCCCGCCCGCGCCGCGCCGCGTAGGACACCACCGCGCTGTGCCCGCCCGGCCACGGGGCCGGGCGTGCTACGCTCTTGCGCCATGTTCAACCCCTCCCAAGCCGACGTCCGCCGTTTCTTCTGCGCCGCCCACGCCAAGGCGCAGGCCGGTGCGCCGATGGAAGCCATCGAAACCCTGGCCAGCCTGTGGATCGCCGAGCACCCCGAGTGCCTCGCCGATCTGCAGGATGCCGATGCGGCGGTGGCGCGCAACTACGACGAAACACCCGACCACACCAACCCCTTCCTGCACCTGTCGATGCACCTGTCGATCAGTGAACAGTGCAGCATCGACCAGCCGCGCGGCATCCGCCAGGCCGTCGAACTGCTGAGCAAGCGCCTCGATTCGCTGCACGACGCGCACCACGCCACCATGGAATGCCTGGGCCAGATGCTGTGGGAGAGCCAGCGCTCGGGCCGCCCACCCGATGGCGATGCGTATGTCGCCGCCGTGCAGCGGCGGGCGACGCGCGACTGAAACAAAAAAGCCCGCGCGAGCGGACTTTTCGGTGTCACGCGCCTGCCGGTCAGCGAAAGCGCGGCTGCGGCACCACCTGCAGGTCGCCATCGACCTTGCCGATGTACTGCGATAGCGCCTTGAGTTCGGCGTTGCTGAACTGGCCCGCAATACCGGCCATCACGCCGTTGCTGCGGCCCACATAGGCATTCTTGCCGGTTTCCTTGTAAGACTTGAGGGCCACAAAAAGGTAGTCGGCATGCTGGCCCGCGATCTTCGGATAAGACGGATCGATAGGCTTGGCGAAGTTGTCGCCATGGCACGAAACGCAGGCGCCCTTTTTCAGCAGCTCAGCCACCGGGGCGACAGGGGCACGCTGGGGCGTTGCGGGCAGTTCGCCACCAGCCTTGCCATGCTGCGCGTAAAAAGCCGACAGGTCGGCAATGTCCTGGTCGGTCAGCGAGATGGCGATGCCGCGCATGGTGGGGTGCTTGCGATCCCCCTTCTGGTAGGCCTGCAGCGCGCTGGCGATGTAGCCCGCGTTCTGGCCCGAGATCATCGGCACCTTGTGCACTTCCGGAAAACTCGACTGATACCCCGAGATGCCATGGCAGCCAATGCACATGGCTGTTTTTTGCTCTCCTGCCTTCACATCGCCCCTGACTTCCTGGGCATGGGTGGCAGCGGTCGCGGAAGCGACAGCCAATGCAAATAGCGTGGTCAACGTCTTGTTCATTTTGCGCGCACAATCTTATGAAGTGAAAACCAGGGGCCCGAATTTTTCTGGCGATTATAGCCAGCGCATGTCAAGCCCATTTGTCAACGATTCTGCATTCAAACCCCATGAAATTCCAAGGCTCCGAGAATTACGTCGCCACCCAGGATCTGATGCTCGCCGTCAATGCGGCCATCACGCTGCAACGCCCCCTGCTCATCAAGGGCGAACCCGGCACGGGCAAGACCATGCTGGCCGAGGAAGTGGCGCAGGCGCTCGACATGCCGCTGCTGCAATGGCACATCAAGTCCACCACCAAGGCGCAGCAGGGCCTGTACGAATATGACGCGGTGAGCCGCCTGCGCGACAGCCAGCTCAATGACGGCGACAGCGCCGAGCGCGTGAAGAACATCCGCAACTACATCATCCAGGGCGTGCTGTGGCAGGCCTTCACGGCAGACCGTCCCGTGGCGCT